>JAIRTW010000072.1 GCA_031254875.1 Candidatus Bathycorpusculum termitum | reverse complement strand
GGTGCTGAATTTTTTTAATTCTGCTCTATCGGATTCCGTTAACAAAACATTTCTATGCTTACCCATAAGGCGTCACATCATAAGATATGACACCCATATATATGGTTTTAGATGTTACAACATACTACTTAGAGGCAACCTCCAAAACCTCTTAACTAGTTGGCGATATTAAGTGTGGTAAAGCTAATATGCACTATTTGTGATTTGATTGTTTTTCAATTTGCTGATGACTCTTCGAGTTTGCGTTTCATCTGGGTGATCAATGGCACCTGAGGGACAAACGCCTTCACATCCTCTGCAGAATACCACACAAGAGTTTGGATTAACGGTTGTTATTTTTTTGCCATTTTCTTCTTCGATTTTAAAAGCGTTCATATGACAAAATTCAACGCATTTACCACAAGTTGTACATTTGTTGTAGTCTATCTTTGGATCCCAAGGTATTTTGTTACGAGGAATCCCTTCATAATCAGCTTTTGACAATACAATCCTCGCTACCACTCTACCTTAGTGACTTTTAAAATATTTTGTATTTAACTCCACAAGGAACTTTGATGCTGACTATTAAATGTGCGTAAACTTTTGTTTGGTAAACACTAAATACGCCTAAAAGTTAGTACCTCCAGAAGAGTCAGTACATGGCTAATAAATCGGAAAAGCTGCCGAATTATTTGGAAAGGCTATAATTGTGCCCAAGCGCTCTGCTGTGTTGATGCTGAAATGTGTTTTTGTACAAAATTATGAAACTTTTCTTATTTTTCTTATTTTGTAGAAAAGTTTATTTAATGTGTGTGTTGAACTGTGTATTGTAAGGATAAGTATGTCAAAGTGTGAAAATGACACCTGCAGAATCGATGCTGTGGTGACTATGGATGTTAAAGGGCAAATTGTACTTCCAAAGGATTTGCGCGAAAAAGCCAACATGAAGCCAGGTGACAAGATAGCTATAGTTGCTTGTGAGAAAGAAAGTGAGGTTTGCTGTGTGATGCTGGTTAAAGCTGAGAAATTTGTGGGGGCTGTCACTAAAACGATTAGTCCATTGATTAAAGGAGTAACTAACAAGGAGAGTTAAATTATGGAAGAGGAAAAAATTAAGAAAGAAGTACGAACCCGTTATGCAAAAGCCGCTAAATCTAGTAGTTCCTGTTGTCCTTCAAGTGCTGGTTGCTGCTCAGCGCCAAATAAACAAGTCAGCAAAATGATAGGGTACAGCGATGAAGAAATGTGTGCTGTTCCTGAGGGGGCTAATCTTGGTTTGGGTTGTGGTAATCCAATTGCTTTAGCTTCTCTAAAGGAGGGGGAACGTGTTTTGGATTTGGGTTCTGGGGCTGGGTTTGATGTTTTTTTGGCTGCTAAAAAAGTTGGGAGCCAAGGAAGTGTCATCGGTGTGGACATGACGCCAGAAATGTTGGATAAGGCGAGAGCAAATGCAAAGAAGGGCAACTATGCAAATGTTGAATTTAGGTTAGGCGAAATCGAAAACCTGCCCGTGGCCGATAACTCGGTTGATGTCATCATATCTAACTGTGTCATTAATCTTGCGCCTAACAAGAAGCGAGTGTTTGAGGAGGCTTTTCGTGTTCTTGCTCCAAACGGTAGATTGATGGTTTCAGATTTAGTTCTTCGCAAAAAGTTGCCTGCATCGGTTCAAAAGAATGTTGATGCCTATGCTGGCTGTATAGCGGGTGCCGAACTTGAAGACAAATATCTTGAGCAAATACAAAATGCGGGCTTTCAAGATGTACAGGTCATAGATGAGCAAACCTATCCACTTGAGTACGTTTTTGGTGAGGCGGCATTCAAAAATGTTATCGATCAGGGTATGACTCAAGAAGAACTCAAAGAAACAGCCAACTCTATTGTAAGCATAAAGGTGTCCGCTCTCAAAAAACCAACTGGTTAACTACCAAAATTAGTTCACTTTTATTTTTTCCATCGTTATTTGGCATCACAACTACCCTTTCTACATCGACCGGCTATTTTTCGCGTTTTTGGTTTGCTCTTTATTATACATCCAATTTATCCTCGTTATAAGAATCTTCTGCGTATATCACATAACAAAAACACTTACAAGTTAGACAAACCCACTCAAGGATTCAAGCCAAGAGACACTGACGGTAACTTGACGCCTTAACCGTGCGCTGGATACTTAAACAATATGTAAACTAAAAAACAGCTAATCCAGCGGCAAAGAACTAATCATAATGTTGTTCCAAAAAAAGATGTGAGACGTGAATACATGATGTTAGTGTTTAGGGTGATGGTGCTTTTGTTGGGCTTGGCAGGATAGGAAGCATTGTGGGGGTGCCTTTTGGTGCTATAGATGGACCTGTATCGACCGGAAGCTCCTGCTTGCCTAAGGGTAATCTTATGCTGTAACTTCCATCGTCATCAACTGCAGAGAGAAATGCATTGCCTAGCGATAGAAAGATTGCTTGTGATCTATCGTCGCTTAGATAGTAAATCGACCGCTCAATCCCGCTGCCACCAATAAAGTCTGGTGCACCTGCAATTTTGTTGAATTCTTTTTCTAAAGCACCCACATCTCTGCCTATACGGTCATATATCTCCCCTGCCTGCTCAGCGGTTAATCTTGGCTGGTCTTTTGGCAGATCTCCAATGGCGATAAGAACGGGTCGTATCCATTCGCCCGGCAAACCAATGCCCTCGTCTGCAATGATTTTATCTAGCTCTACTTTCTGCTCACCTGTTGCTTTGGCATACGCTAACTCATAGAAAGATGCATCCCGTGCAGGGGTTGCTTCTTGTCCTAACATCCAGCCATATGCCGCAGAGACAGCTAATATACCGCCAAATAATGTCCCAACTACAACGATAGCAAACACCATCAGAGTTTTTTTATTTTTCAACATAGTCCTAAACTCCTTTATTACTTGTAGACCCAAAAGATATGTATCCAATGCTAATTAAAATCAGTTACCCATAGTATGTCGAATCTACTGTCAGATATATGTCCAAGCCTCTTGAAGAAGCTTTGAACTCCATGCTGTTACGTGGCTGTCTGCTCCGGTATGGTGGCCGCAAGGCAGAACTTGTCATACTCTGCATGGTTTGCTTGTTGAGTCCAAGTGTACGAGTAGCCGCTACACATCTATTCATTGATTAGCTAGGCTTTTGATGCAAAGTTCTTCATTGAGTGTGGTGGTTATAATGGTGTTATGGTTTGATTGGTTATGTGACTATGAGGCAAGTTTCCTGTGTGCTTTCATGATATCTGCGACTCAGTGATGGCGTGTGTCAGCAACCAAACGCTTAAATCTACAATCCATAAAACAATTATAGCAACTTAAATTTACATTGTTTTGTAACCGTCGTGTGTGAACCAGTTTTTGATACCGCTCAAAGCTATCGAGTTTAATACATGTTGCAAAGCAGCTTACAATTCTTCATGAATTCTAGCCTCAAGCTTTCTTAAAACCGCCTTCAACTTCGACCACATAAGCTC
>JAIRTW010000011.1 GCA_031254875.1 Candidatus Bathycorpusculum termitum | reverse complement strand
GTTAAGTCTGGTTTTTTTTCGCCGGAGAGCGGAATGAGCTGAAAGGTTCACGTTTCCGTTCGGTGAGGGGCGGTTGGAAAAGTACCCGTTTGGGCAACTCGCTGGCCGCCTACTCTACTTACTGCGTTTTTTGAGAATGTAGATCATAAAATCCTGATGTCACTACTGTCAAAAAAGATTCGCGACGGCAGATTTTTGGAACTGATACGCAGATTCTTAAAAGCAGGTTACTTTGAATTCAAACAAGTACATAACTCACTTTCAGGTACGCCACAAGGAGGCATCATCAGTCCTATCCTCGCAAACATCTATTTACATGAGTTTGACAAGTACATGGATGGACTCGCTAAGGTTTACTCTAAAGGAGAAAAAAAGCGAATAAATTCCATATACTGTGGACTCCTTTGTAAAAGGTACAGATTGAAAAAGCAGGGTAAGATTAAAGAAGCGAATCGGCTTCTAAAACAAATGCAAACCCTACATGCAGCTGACCCAATGGATAAAAATTTTATTCGGGTCAGATATGTTAGATTTGCTGATGACTTTTTGGTGTGTATCATTGGGAGTAAGGCGCTTGCTTTAGAAATCAAGGTGAAGATAGCGTGTTTTTTGGAGCAAAATCTTGGTTTGGAGTTAAGTCAAGAGAAAACAGCTGTTACTCATTTGTCAAAAAACCGTGTCCGTTTTCTGGGATACGATCTTACTAAGGTGCGTTGTGATACCAAGCTTATCGAAGATACACGTGGATGCATAAGGCGGTCGATAAATGGAAATATTGCTCTCTTGGTTCCAGGTCAGATAATCAGGGATAAGTCAAAGCCGTTTCGCAGGGGGAGAAATCCCTATCCATTTGTGGCAAGAAACAATTATCCTGTTTTAGATATTGTTAGTATGTACAATGCGGAGATTCGCGGATTGTATAATTACTATCGTCTTGCTGTGGATGTAGGTAAAAAGTTGAGTGAGTTCAAGTACTATCACTACTACAGTATGTTAAAGACCATAGCTCGTAAAGAAAAATCTTCCCTTACAAAAGTTCATAAAAAATATAACGTTGAGGTTCGTCGTAAGTCGGGAACGGGTACAAGGTGGATTATCGGAGTAAGGTATGAAACTAAGGCTGGTTGGAAGACTATGACGTATTTTAATGATAGTCTTAAGAGGGTTGATGTTCCGCTTAGGAACGTGTCTGAATTTTTGGTGCCAGTTTTCTCTGGTGGTCAGTTGCTTAAGCGGATTAATGCTTGTTCTTGTGAGTTATGTGGTGCTGTTGGTAGTAGCTTTGAAGTTCATCATATTCGGAAGTTGAAGGATATTGTACAGAAGTACCGTAAGCATGGTCGGACACTGCCCGACTGGGTGGTTGTTATGAGCAGGATTAGACGGAAAACTTTGGTTGTTTGCCATAGTTGTCATGTCAGTATCCATAACGGGAAGCTGTAAAGTTTTGCTTTAGGAGTAGCTGGCGAGCCTCATACAGGGAAACTTGTACGTGTGGTTCTGAGGGAGGAGTTTGGAAACCTACCACCGAGAGATGGCAAGGCGCTGGGCATCCTACCCTACTATCTCATAAAAACTACTCAAAACTAACAACAGTTTATTACCCAAGACCACACAAAATGCTACAGGGCCCTGGGTTAGGTTTATTCATCAAGCATGAGTTGTTTTTTGTGTTTTTTTAGTTTGTTTAACTGTTCTCGCTCAACCTCTGAAATACTCTTCTCAGGCGTAGACAAATCCTCAGGCATAACTCCGCCTACACGTTTAATAGCGGAGCGAACCTCACGACCAACAATATAGTGCGCATCAACAGCAGCCGGCATACTCTCAATGTTTTCACGTTTTAATTTGCTCTCTGTTTGAGATATACGAAACAAATTAGCAATCAACTCCTCACTGCCCATAAAATCTAGAATCTTTTCCCGAACACTCAAACCCTTACGTTTATGAATATCATCAACACTCAACCCACCGTAGAGTCCCATATAGCCTGCGTTTTGAAATTCTACAAATTCCTCGCTAGTAATGACACCAGCGTCACGTGCTGCTTCGGCTAAAAGTTGATTCCACTGCTTAACATCACCACGGATGACAAGGCGTTTATTGTCCTCATCAAGCTGGTTAAAACGATCGGCTATTTCCTGTCGGTAGGTTTGAATGGCAAAATAGGTTTGTCCCAAAGCAATGACCTCTTTACGCGGGTCACCATTTTGCACAATCAAATAACAAGCATATCTAGAAAGCTCATAGTCCAGAACTGATTTTGTGGTTGCGCCTGCTTTTACGATTTTCCTGACCTCAGGAAATTCGCCCTCAATAGCGTGCCCACTGTTTTGACAGGCAATCATGGCGCGTTGGATAACTTTGGCAAAGTTTTCCCATTTAAAATAATCCAAAGTATGTGCAAGCTCTCGTGCAGACCAATATTCACTTCCGTTAGCCCGAACAAATTTTATGTCCTCAAAGCGTTTGTATCCTTTTGCTCTAAGATTACTCAACTAATTCCCTCCTCTTCCGCTTTAACCAGTAAGATAATGCTATAGTAATTTTTTGTATATAACGAATTTTATTAATGCACAGGTCAATAAATTGCTACGTGTAATAATTAGCTTTTTACCCAAGATGAAACCTTTGGTTTTTTGACTTGAAAATACCCTAACAGCAACAGTTCTTACAGTACAAGTGAAGCCCTGCTGTATGATGTAGCTACAATGTTTGTGGCACCGTTTCCACTAAATCATACCACTAACCCTACGTTACACCTGACTAAGAAAGCCCGTTTAATGTTGTAGCCTTATATCTTGTAGGCTTTTGGCAGGTTGTTGAATATGTGTTTTTTTGGTTTTTAAAATTGCCTGCTTCTTTTTTATGGTGTAATAGTTGAAGTTTCAGTTCTGGCGTGACCAAATCAGTAAAAAATTCCAAGATTTAACTTTTAGATTAAAGTCTAAACGAGCCCTGCTCGGTGTAGATGCTGGAATTTTGATTGCATTTTTCACCATCACTATGCTGGTTATTTATCTTGCAACCCCCGTTATAATGTCCACCTTATTTAACATCATTTTAGGTGGTCCTGATGGAATTTACACCTACCTCCTCGAACTACCCCTCATAACAGAACCCTCCCGCAACAGTGGAACTATTGGGCAACAGTTGGGGGTCCTATGCTCCGCGTGTTTAGCCTAATGCAAACCATCGCGCTCGCCATGTTCGCAGTGGCCCTAATCATAGCAGCCATATGCTATGTACTAGAAAATTTCCGCATAATGAACGAAGGAACAGCCACCAACATCATCATGAACAGCATCTTTACGTTGATTTTGATTTTTGCCTGCCAATACATCTACAACGCCGCCGCAGGCGCTATCAACATCTTTACCGGCTGGCCAGACGTAGGCGGCTCAGGCCTACTAATCCAATCCAGCAACACCATAAACATAATCATCGGATACGCAACAGGCGGCGTCGGAACCATACCCCTGCCCAACCTAGACCCGTTCACGGGATTCTTTTTCTCAGGCATTTTGATAATGCTTGTTGCCTCCATACTCATGCTAACCCTAGTCAGGGGCATAACAAGACTCTTCTTCGTAGGCGTTCTAGCGGCTGTTCTGCCCCTACTTCTTACACTTTACTGCAAGATCTAATTGGATTCATGTTCGCCAGCATAATGGCTTCAGTTGTTCTACTATTTGGGTATCAAATCCTCATAACCACCAGCCTAAACCCCCTCACCCAAATCCTCATAGCAATAATCACACTCTTTGCCGCAGCATACATGTCCACCACATTTGTGGGTAAGTTTGGTGCGTTGGGTATGTCGGCGGCGAATTTGGTGGGGGGTGCGGTTACTGCGGCGGCTGGATCGGCCATAGGCATGATGGGGGGCGCACTCATGGGTGGGGGTGCGGGTGCGGCAAGCCGGCTCAAAGACATAGCAGGACAAGGTCTCACAAAAACAGAAATGCTCAACCAAGCCGGCCAAGGATTTGCTTTAGGGAGTGCGTCTGGTGCGGTTAATGGGTTTATGTTTGGTGGTGGGGGCGGTATGATGGGGGGCAGATTTGCCATGGGTGCGATGGGTATGCGCGGCATGGGGCGAACAGTTATGGGTTCGATGGCTACCCAGAAAGGGTCTGCCCAAGAATTTCTAAACAACAGAGCCGGCTCAACACTTAGTTCGGTATTGTATAAGAATTCTGTTGGTGATGTTTTGCCCACTGCTACGCCTGAATCAAGTGCTTTCTTTATGAGTGAGTTGGACAAAAAATCCGGCGAAGACGTGTACAATGGGTATGTGGCAAACAATTACCCTGAACTATCAGAGAACATCAAAGACCACAAAACCGCTGGACTGGAAATTAAGCGCCATTTACAAACCTTAACGCCCGAAGCAGCCTACAGTAATTGGCAACGAGCACAAAATCAAGGCAGCCTGCCCAAAGATGGCCGGATGGTCTTTTATCAGAACGCTCATGACGAAGTGGGAACAAACAAAGAAACGGTATCTGCAATACAAAACGGCCTACACATACCCAACCTTGAAGCTCTTGATAATTCCCCCCGATTTGCCATAGAGAGCCCAAGCGCGCCTAGGTGGTCTAGGAAGCGCAGGGCGGTTTCGCCGTTAGGCAACAATTTAAGGTTGTATCTGGACCTTTTTAGGCGTTGTTGGTAGTCATGGATTGGCGGCTCTGTTGTCATGTCTATATTAGTTTCTGGGAATTTAAAAACTTGAGGAAGGGCTTTGGACTTGATGGGCTGGAGCCTTCGGCGGGATTTGGACCCGCGACCATTACCTTACCAAGGTAACGCCCCACCGGGCTAGGCTACGAAGGCAAATCGTTTCACTGCTCACAAACAACACACAATAATAAATAAAGAGCTTACGGTTATGCAGGGGTTTCCAGACGTCAAAATAGGCCAAACCAGACTTAAGCCGTTGCATGTTTGGAGGCAAATAAGTATTTAGGGATGTAGAACTATGCATACACATATTGTGTGCAGGGGTCTCCAAGCCAGGTCAACGGAGTAGGGCTTAGGACCCTATCGCGCAGGCGTTCGTGGGTTCGAATCCCACCCCCTGCACTCTTTATAAAGAAACACACAGGGGGTTCGTCCAATGGCGATAACCCATAAAAACAGCAAAGTTTTGCAGCAGTTATTTATCAGATCGTTTTCGGAACAGTTTATGTCCGTCAAAGTCGCACACAAAATCAAAGCCAGCCTCAATAAGCAGGCAGGCTTCAGCTTTTGTTTTAGCAACCTTGGAAACATAATCAATCTCATCTTTAAACAAGGCTTCATCAAGTTGAACATAAATCAAAGTGTTTTTGATGTTTTTATGACCGAGGCGTTTCATAACGTAGAGTATGTCTTTGGTCAGATGGTAATCCGTAGTGCCGCCCCATGTCCGCAGGGTTTTAAACATGATTTTGTTTAGACGGGGGTTGTTAAGTTTGGCAGCTAATTTTTTCCGTTGTTGCTCAAAGATTGTTCGAAAATCATCAATAGTGGTTTTTGGAGAGGCAAAATAGTACTTCCCCGCGAGTTTAGGTAACCGTTGTAGCATACCGACCAGTTTTTGGCTCATTTTAAAGATTCGCGGATTACTGTTCTTCTCAGGCGTTATAGTTACAGTGTTGGTTTCAAAGTCAAAGTCGTCTTCGGTGCAATGCCAAATTTCTCCTGGTCGAGCACGGGTTTCTTTGAGCAATTGTAGAAAGGTAGCAACCTTATGACTACAACCAGCTATCAATTGATCAACTTCAGTTTCTTTGGGAACAAACGGTATCTTTGCAACCCCCGTATAAATCGGCCGATTCCAAGTTCCACCCTCCATTGCCAGATAACTACTATAAGCATCGACTGCGTTGCCTTTTCTGCCTTCACACCAAGTTTGTTTAGCAATTATTGACTTCACTGATTCGGGATCATAAAAATCTGCACCGCGCCGCCAAAGAATCTTGAGCAATCTAGTCCGACTCGCAATGGTTGAGGTTCGATAGCCTTCTTTTTGCAAATACCATTCAAATTTAGCTAACAGCGCATTTATGTCAAGAGCTCCTTTTCGCAGAACTACCGAGTTTTGTTGTTGTTCTACAACCAAATTTTTCGCTTCCGTTACGCATATTTGGCAAGAATCAGATAAGTACATTTCAACATCAAAAATGGAAAATATTTTAAAGACTGCGTTGTAGTATTACTTTGGTGATTTTGTGTCTGAGAGTGTTCTTATTAGCGCTGAAGATAGGGCGTTGCTGGTAAAGGTATCTGATTTGCTTGAGGAAATAGTTGAAACTGTTAGCATACTTGAGGATAACACTCCCAACCTTATGAACTGAAGAATTATCCAACACAAACACATCCCCCGCCCTCAACACAGAAACCAAAACCTCCCCAACATACACCCCAAAAACATCACCATTCAACGACCCCTAAAAGTAAACGGCACCACAACACCCCCAAGCCCAAGCGCACCCATAACCGACGTACACTCAAAGCGCACATCAAGCACAACTCACAAACACGCTCATACAAAAGCCCGCCCATAAAGACACGTCATACCACAATTAACACCACTACTCTCATCAAACCAAAAAACACGCCCCACATCTAAACTCTTTTTGGACCTCACACCATATTTCGCGCTCTTCTGCTACGTCGGCTCGTTTTTGGTTTTTTGGATGGAGCGTCTTTTTTTAAAAGTTAGGCCATGTTTTTTTAGACGTTTACAAAGGGCGGCTTGACTTAGGGGCAGGTTGAATTCTTCGATGAGTTCTCTTAGGGTTATGTCGGGTTGCTGTTTGATTTTGGTTAGAATGTTGTCCATGGTTTGTTGTGTTATTTTGGGTTTTCGGCCGCAGTTTAGCGGTTCGGGTTTGTAGTGGCCTGCTTTTAGGTATTTACTCCAAACTCGTTCTACGGTGCGTACGCAAACAAGAGCCATTTTGCTATGTCTTCTTTGTTTTTACCGGCTTGCATATGCTTAACAATAGCGGCTCTTTTCTCATTTGATATCGGCTTTGGCATACAATGCTTCTCAACAAGAACAAGACACCGCTCGACTATAAAAAGTTAAACTGCTATAGTGTGGCGGAGTAGGTAAACCCATACAATTAAGTAAATTATTGCAAATGTATGAAGCCGGATAAGAACTTACACCCGACGCAACAACCCAATAGCATATATTGACAAATGTACCAGAACTCAGGTTAGATAGCATTCACAGCTTCACAGACGTGAATCCGTTTGCCAGCATTTCCGCAATAGGTACACCGAGATCATCTTCTACACATATCCGATAAACCGATACACTACGTCCTTTGAAAAGACAAGCGGATTTTGCGGTTAAACGGTTACCTTTGGTGCTTTTTAGAAATGAAATGCTACACGATTGTCCCACCGTCACGCCAACGTCCTCGCCGCAAACCCACGCCAAATTACTATGAACTGCGAAAGCTAAATCTGCCAATGTGAATATTGCACCCCCCTGAACGCCGCCTACGGAATTTCTGTGACTGGTGTTCAATTCAATGCTACACACCACGCAATCTGCCGTCACCGAATCAATCACCACATCATTTTCCGTGGCAAAATGGTCCTTTTTGAAATGATTACGGATTTGTTCCAAATCAATATTCATGCCCGCACCCCTTACGCTTCATTCAAACTATCCAATAATTCCTGACCCAGTACCGGTATACCACTGCCCTTTAATTTATCAACCACCATATCCTGATTGGCAAGCCGCAATATCACAATAGCATCATAAGCCTTATGACGACTGGTAAACGCATACATATACTCAATAGATATATTCAGCACTTCCAACTCACGCAGTACCGTATGTAGGCTGCCGGGATTGTGCCCCACCGCCACAGCTACAACATCGGTAGTCTGCGCCATAAAATTATTTTCCTTTAACACCCTACCAGCTTTATCGGGATCGGACACAATCATCCTAAGTATGCCGAAATCGGTTGTGTCAGCAATGGAAAGCGCATGAAGGTTAACGTTTTCATCTGCCAAACATCCAGTAACTTCCGCTAGTCTTCCGGGCTTATTTTCAATAAATACCGTTATTTGTTTAAACATTACATATTTCTCCTATCTATTACTCGTTTTGCCTTACCTTCGCTACGGGTTATGCTCTTGGGTTCCACAAGACGTATTTTGGCGTTGACACCCAACACGCTGTTGATTTGACGACTGACATTCTTCTCAAATTCCTCAATGCCCTTCACATTATCGGAGAACATCTCGTCGTTTAGCTCAATCTCAATCGTTAAGGTGTCCAAATTGTTCACACGGTCAACAAGAATCTGATAATGAGGCTGCACCTCTCCGATACTTAAAAGGACGGATTCGATTTGTGACGGAAATACGTTGACTCCCCGTATAATCAACATATCGTCGGTACGACCTGCCGGTTTCGACATGCGCACATGAGTACGCCCGCACTCACACGTTTCATAGTTGAGTGCACAAATATCCCTCGTCTTATACCGTATTAATGGGATTCCTTCTTTGTTGATGGTGGTAATGACAAGATCACCCATCGCACCCTCTTTAACAGGTTCACCTGTATCGGGATCTGTTATTTCCGCGATAAAGCAATCCTCCCAAATATGGAGACCATTTTGGTAGCGGCACTCATGGGAAACAGCCGGCCCCATAATCTCGCTCAGACCGTATATATCGTGGGCACGTAATCCAAGTTGACTTTCAATTTCGGCGCGCATACCGGTGCTCCACGGCTCGGCTCCAAAGCTACCCGCTACCAATTTCAAATCGTCCTTTGTGTGGCCCATCTCCCGCATGACCTCGGCTATATTCAGGGCATAAGAGGGGGTACAGCACAAATGCGTCACGCCGAAGTCTATCATCATGGTTATTTGCCGCTGCGTGTTACCAGAGGACGCCGGTATCACCGTCGCACCTAACTTTTCCGCGCCGTAATGCACTCCAAGACCGCCTGTGAATAATCCGTAGCCATAAGCGACCTGCACACGAGAGCTTGTATCAGCGTCCCCCATAACAAAGCATCGTGCCACACATTCAGCCCATACGTCGAGGTCTCGGCGGGTATAGCCAACGACCGTTTGCTTTCCCGTAGTTCCTGACGAAGCGTGTATGCGTACTATGTTTTCCATCGGCACGGCGAACATACTAAATGGGTATGTGTTTCTCAAATCCTGCTTTGTAGTAATCGGAAGGTCTGATAGGTTATCAAGGGTTTTAATGTCGTCAGGAACCATGCCTTTTTCCTGCATTTTCTTGCGGTAATAAGGCACGTGTGCGTACACGTTTTGGACGGCGACGCGTAGCTTTTCAAGCTGTAATGCTTGAATCTGTTCGCGATTCATTGTTTCAACAGTTTTGTTCCAATAGCGTTCCATATTTAATCATCATCTTTCTATCTTTTATTTTTTAGTTAGATTTTTATCGGGATTTTTCATCAATGACACCAATATAATCGCGATTACGCAGGTTACCGCCGCTAAAACAAAGGAACTTGTATAGCTTCCCCCCGCAGTCAATTCTTTGGAAATGTTTTGAAAAACCAAAGCCGACACTCCGAATCCGATCATGACAAGCCCGAAGTTCATGCCGCCGTATTTGGTGCCGAAACTTTCCGCTGTCATGGCGGAATATACGCTGGCCGCGCCCCCGAATCCGAGCGAAATAAGCATGATACAAAGCAGGAACAGCACACCTCCGGCTACTGTCATCAGCAACGAAGCGCATAAAATGATCACCGCGATGGATACCATAGCCGCTTTTCTACCTATTTTATCAGATGCCCATGACACGCCCAGCCTGCCCCCTGCGCTGCTAATGCCTGTCAGTGTGACGCCGAGTAGGGCAAGTCCTTCGGATAAGCCTCTGTCAGTCCCCAATGAGATAAATGCAGGGTTGAGTATGAAATATGCCGGAAGCGTAAAGCATAAAGCGCTTAACAGCAAATAAAATTGTTTTGTTTTTATGATTTCTTTGGGTGAATATTGCCGTTTCATATTTGAGGTCTGTACAGGTGTATAGCCTTTCGGCAAATATCCTTCTGGTGGATTTTGGATCAAAAGGGAACATATCCCACAAACAACAAGGAAACTTGCCCCGAAGATCAAAAACGTATTTGGCACTCCTAAGCCGCTGAGCAGGGATTTTGCCAATGGCGCAAAAAGCACCAATGAAAAGCCGAACGCACACACGATCATACCTGATGCAAAGCCCCGTCGATCAGGGAACCACTTTTGCACTGCCGCTATGGTTGACATATATACCGTTCCGACACCCAAACCGGCAATACCGCTGTATGTGAGATACACAAGCCAGGGGGCGTCTCTGGTAATCAGAGCCGTACAAGCCATGCCCATACCGATAAGGATACTGCCGGCCAGCGTTACCTTCATGGGGCCTAACTTATCCTGTGCCCAGCCGCCAAGAATAATGCCAATAACAAACATTGCTAACATAACAGATGATGTGAGCGCCGCTGCCCCCGCATCCCAATTCAAATGAGCCGCAACCGGCCCCCTAAACACGCTCCACCCATAAATGATACCCGCACAAAGTTGAATGACCATCCCTGCGGTTAGGATAATATACCTGTTTTTTGCTTTCATTTTTTCATCCGCTCTATTTTTTAGTGTTCATTAGTAAGTCGGTCACGAGGATGTTGAGCGTCTTCAAACTCTTGGATCCACTAAAGTTTCTGTTGAAGAAGCGTTTAGTCGGTAAATAAAGTTGGTATTCTGAGGCATATATATTCGAGTTTTCAGGTAGCGTTAATTGAGCTATGCGCTCATTTTTTTCCTTACACAAAAGGATACCCATTGTTGATTTTTCATGCTCTGCCTTAAATTTAACGGTCAAAATAATTAACATACATCAACATTTAACCAATATTTTGATGCCCCATTCTATCAGTTCAAACCTATATAACATAACAAATGTAGTAGCCGGTTGAAATAAAAAAATAAATCAGCAAGGAATGTCGTTTCATCAAAACTGAACTGATTTTGCCGAGCTTCAAATAAAAAGCCTATGCTATTGGCAGTTTTTTTAAATTTTGTAGATTAGCTTAATTGTAACCGGAACTGATGAGTTTTACCCAAGGTTATAAAAGCTAAGCTCAATTTGTGGCAGTTTTGGTTTTTTCTTTGTTAGGAGGTTTTAAGTATGGTAAGCGAGGGGAGTTACATATGAGCAAATATATGGGCGGCTAAGAATGAAAAAGAGGCGTACAATATTTTTACTCTGATTTGGGAAGCCCCCGATAAAGCTATGGTGGTTCTTGCGAGGTTGTCAAAAAGAATAAAACAGTATATGTGCTTGAGCGGACGCTTGAAAAAGATAAAGATGCAAAATAACCATTGATAAAACAGTCGGTAAATTTTAGGGTAACATATGGACTTTGGCGGAAATACTTTCGGGAAAAGACAAACTTGGTAGAACAGGGAACGGAAAACGGAAAACGGCAGTTGGCGGTATAGTTTAACTATGCGCCCTCTATTTGTGGTTTTATACAAAGTGACTATAGATAGTACTTATTTTACTGGCATAATCGATTTTATTACAGAAAAAAGCTGTCTTTGATAACAGCATTAGACAAGTTTGCGTTTAAAGATTGCAAACATAGTTCTTGTAACCCCAAATGCTTGGGTGCTAATAGTTTCCCCTAATTCCCAGCCTTTTTGAGCCATGTTGTTTAGCGTCTTATTAAATTCTATATTGTCAACTTTTTTTCGTGTAGCAAATCCGTCTAAATCAATACCAACAACGCTGTACTCAAATTTTTTTACAGATTCCTGTTCACGTTTTAAAATGATAACGGCACTTACTGTGCTCCCGCCGTCTTGCGTAAAAAGTGTTTTATCTAGTTCCCACCCCTCTTGACCCATATCACTCAACTTCTGAGAAAGCCCTGCCGTATCGACATTTGTTGCTATAAACCCTTTAAGATCAGCACACATAGAGTTATACTCAAACATGTTTTTTTTCGACTCCATAATAATGCACCTAAATTTTTGTTTTACGTTTATTATGGGATGTGGTTAAGCTCAGTTCTTATTAGTTTTTTTGTGTGTATTTAGCTCATGTAGCCACACAGGCACATACATGTATATGTGTACTATTTGTCAAGAAAAAATAGCGCAAAAATTTAAATCTTAACGGAAGATGAGCCGACTAAGATACATTT
>JAIRTW010000006.1 GCA_031254875.1 Candidatus Bathycorpusculum termitum | reverse complement strand
GGTTGATGTAGTGCAAAATGATGATGTTGTGCAGGGGGGAATTAGATCTGAGGTTGCGTTTGTTTTGCCTAAAGATTTTGGGTGGGGTATGCGGGGTCCTGAGGATAATATTTGGGGTTTATGGAATGCAGATGATACCTCGCGGCAAATTTGGGTTCAACTGCAAAATAAACTTGCGCAATACGGCTTAAAACTCGACATAATTTTTGACGACCCCACATATGTCATTGCAGAAAAATACCGCCAAACCTACCTTTGGAATCAACAACCCTCCGAACCGTAGTTGCTTAGAGGTCATGTTTGAAATAGTGTTCCAACAGCCGCCGGGTTCCTCTCCGCATGATCTCTGAGAGGGTTGCAGTGCTGATGCCCAATTTCCCCGCCAGCTCAGTCATGTCAATTTGGCGAGGGTAATCAAAGTAACCGCTTTTAAGCGCCAGCCAAAAAATCCGCTCCTGATTCTCTGTTAACACATCAATTTGATGCTTAAACTTGCCGACTTTACGTACCATCACTTTATGCCCAGTTTTTTCAAGGTCACTGATTATCGCCTTAAACGCATCATGAGTGGGTACCATAAAACTATAGGCTATGATGTTATCTGGCATGCTTTTACCCGACACCAAAAACGCATCATAAGCAAGAATAGTATTGCATACACCACAACCCGGACTCTCCAACCATACCGCCGATTTACTCTCCGCTGGACCTTTTGCGGCGAGCTCTTGGGGAACTCTTTTTGCCTGCTCCTCCCCTAGATCCACAAGATGCCGCACAGAACCCCCTTTGACACTGCGTACATCTACCACTTTTAGATGCTTAAACCCAAGGGCCGCCAGCTTACCAACCATACGACACTCTTTATTTTCAACCTCGATAACAATATGGTAAGGTTCCCGCCAAGTATCAGCCATCCAAACCAACAACCAACAAGATATCTTCATAGAAGTTAAATATAGTTAACCCAAAATTTGGCTATACACCTGCTTATTACAAAAACAATCTAGGGTCATCGATAAACGCAAAAGCCAATCTGAGACGTTGCTTTATGCAGGGTCAGTAGCCCTTCGAAATATGCCTCTATTCCATAGAAAATCCTCTGGCTTTTCTTTATTCCCGTGATGGTGGTGTGTTGTGTTTGTTTTTGGGTGGGTTTTTTGGTGTTTGTGTTTTGTTGGTTGGTTTTTTTGTTTTGTGTGTTGTTTTAGGGGTGTTTGGTGTGTTAGCGGTTGTTAGTATTACAGTTGTAAACATAGTTTGTGTCAGGGATGCCGCATAGCCGTATTTGGTGGTTTCTTCGCTAACGTATCCATAAACCCAAGAGCGCAAATTTATAGTTTATTTGTTATAGAAAACTTTCTTCCCGAGGTTTTTCATGGCTCTTCAAGTTCCATGCGAGTGCGTTTTATGAGCTTATTGTTAGAAGCCTTTCAGTTAAGATAACGAGAATTTTGAAGGGTAGTGTGCTAACATAGAATAGTTAAATGTTTTATGTTTTATTTGTGAATTTAAGCGCTATTTTTCTCTGCAAAACTTGAATAATCGGCCAATCATATATGGGGCTAACACGAATTTGTTTCTCCTTTAAATTAACTATTCTAAATTAGTGTACTGTCGACGATTCATATGGTTGATTTTAACAGTTGTATGGATACATAAACTACAAACTGAAATAATCTCTAAAAAACATATGCTGGGAATAGACATAAGCTTTATGCCGCAATATACATTTAAATTTCCACTTGTAATTGTGGCCTTGGTAATACGAGGCATGAGGGGGTAAATAAAAAGTAAATAACATTATTTGCTCAAAAAAAGATTATGAATTTTTTTTGAAAGCTGATCTAATTGCTCTCAATATGAATCAAAAACAACGCCCAAACAGATTTGGTGATGAAGTATTGATATTCCAACGGCTATTGAGAAAAACAGAATATTTCCAAAATTGCCGTAAAGATCCTATTTCTAAAATCTACCTGTATTATCTCCGTTATAGACTGCATCGACTAAGTTTGACTTACGGATTTACAATTCCCCGAAATGTGTTCGGACCCGGTTTGTCCATAGCTCACCGCGGTACCATAATTATTCACCCAGAGGTTAAAGTGGGCGAAAATTGCCGGTTGAGTCCCTGCGTCATTATTGGGACATCACCTACAGATAACGTTGATTTAGTTCCTAAAATTGGAAATAACGTTTTTATTGGGCCAGGAGCTGTGATTACTGGCAACATTGAGATTGCGGATGGAATTGCTATAGGCGCTAATTCTTATGTTGATAGGTCTTTTTTAGAGCGCGAAATAACTATTGCTGGTAGTCCTGCTCGGAAAATTTCAGAAAAAGGTCAAAGAAAAGTGTTTGGACGAGCTACAGATATTCTACGTCAAAAAATTGAGTTGGAACATTAAGCCGTGTATTTAGTGAGCAGAAAACCGCCAAACGTAAGGATACAAATTTCTGATATATACCCAAGCGCATGTGATATGCATATGTTATCCTTAGTCCAAAAAGCATGTTGGTTACACAAGTTACGGAGGTTACGCAAATCACACTGGGGACTCTGCGTTTATCGTCCGAAAAAAGATATGATGTTCCACAGATAAAAAAACAAGGAAGGTGATATCACCTTAAAGGTTAATCCGTGCTAGGCTACGAACCCTTTCCCATGCATTCTGGATGGAATACCCCATTTTAGCCTAAAGCGTCTGGCGGCGGCTGTAAAACAGAGAACTACCCGCACCACAGAAAACACTTTCACATTCAACTCAAACATCTTTTTGTCTAGTGGTTTGGGTCTTTTAGGTTTTATTCTGTCCAGAGATCATTGTACTATTTTCTGTTTCACCCCTTCAGATGATCAGGATTTAGGCACTAAATTGTTCATCCTCTTTTTTTGGAGCGTATGAGAAGATGTTACGGCTTGGATACCTGGTTGAGTTCATCAACCTTTAGCATATTTACAAAGAGCCTCCTATTGCTTCTGCTCTAAATCAGCCTGGTGAATTCACCAAAGCAACATCACAGCTATGGAGAAGCTGATGCTCCTTTTCTGAAAACGGCAAAACAGAGCTTCGATACCATTCCTGCAGTTTCCGCTCCAAACGGGACAGACGCCCTTTAAGACTCATAACTAGCACCTGAGGTCTGCTATGTTCTAAATAAGGCGCATCCAGTCGCGTTTGCATAGCTTCCGCGTTTTTCGTAGACTGAAACTGCAAAGACACGAAGGCACAGACACACTTAAGTCGGCCTTCAGTTTTTGGTGACAGATTTTTCTTCAAAGTCAACGCTTCATTATTCTCTTCGTTCTGCCTTTCAGATGCCTCATCAGATGCAGATAGGGCTTAAGTACCTGCTATATCTTCTGATGAGTATGAACGGGTCTGTTTGGGTAGTTTTGTTTGAGCTCTCCTGCGGTATTCTCGTATTCTCTGAGAGCGGCTTCTTTAGTTAGGTTGACAACATTGGCTAAACAGTTTGGATGGTGAGCATAGCGTGTCATAATATATGTTTTAAAGGGGTGAAATTATTTTGGTAAAAGATACATCACGGTTTTGAGCGGAATTTTTAAAACCGCCGCCGCCTCAACAAGTGGGTCTGGAAGAAAAGAAACGATGAAGTCCTCAGCAAAGTTTGCTCTCGTTGGGGTGATTGCTTTGTCAGTCACCCTATTTGTTCTTGCGTCGGGTTTGTTCTTTACTCCTGTGCCGATAGAGCAACGGGAAGACAAAACTGTTTACACGCCGAGTTTGAATGTTATGCTTAATGCAACCACCTTCAATGGAAACATAGAAATCCAATCGACAACGGGCGACCAAATAGAGCTAATCTATAACCTCAAAGCGACCCGCGGAGAGTTTTCTACCATAAAAACTCAGACGGACGAAATAAAAAACGGTGACCAAACAACGCTTATAACAAAAGCCGAGAGCAGCGTATATGGTGCATCTAATAATTGTGCTGATCTGCTAATCAAATTGCCCCTATCGAGTCAGTACAATTTGACGCTTATAAGCGGAAATGGCAACATAATTGTGCCAAAGCTAAACCTCAACAGGGTCTCTCTCAACAGAGTCTCTGTTTCTACCACCAATGGTAATATTGACATTAAAGATGACGGTGTCTATGCCAGTATAGAAGCCATCAGCATGAACGGCAACGTCAGAATCGGTTTAGCCAAAGATACCTCCTTTCAAGTGGCGGCTATTGTGGTAAGCGGAAGCATCGAACATCCAGGAATTATGTTAGATACCGAGATTGAGACTGCAACCCGGCTCAAGGGTACTACCTCAACCGGTGAGGGCACATTGGCACTTACGCTTATGGCCGTAAATGGAAAAATAACAATGGAATACCTCTAAACGCACAGCTGTTCTACAAGACCAAAAGGCCGATTTTGGCTAAGTAACTGATTATCGCTCCGAGTTTTATGTTATCTGATAGTTTGCGTTTAAGCCTGACTTCTCAGCCTAATTGTCATATACGCGTCTGAAAATTATTATGGGTTATCTTACTGTTTAAAAACAATCAACATATGTCATGAATTATAATCCAGGGTGGCTAAGCGGTTTAGGGATTATTTTTTGGTGGATGCGCCTGCTCAAGGGGAGGCGGTGAGCTATGCATTGGATGAGTGTTTGGTGGATAGGCGGTTGGAACTATAAGTTTAGGTTGCTCTACCCGGATGGTTTCACTGTTGCTCTACAATGTTTGGCATTATGCTAACTTTTTGCTTTGCAGGGCTTTAGAGAGGCCCTTTGTTAAGCCGGTTTTGATGTTGTCTTGTTTGGCTGTGCACTTTGAAGGCTTTATCATTGGCGGGTTAGGGCCCGCCTCCTCGATAATGTGCAGACATATTTAATCGAGGCGCCGACCCGGGTAGATCTAACCCTAAACTCAGCCGTCTTCTCTTTGAGGGTATTTCAAAAGGGATTATGTACAAGGTTCCAAATTTCCTCTCGCGAACCATTGACATGAAAACGGGCAAACAGAAAAATAGTCAAATCAATCATACGTAAACTACGCGAAACCATACAGGTTTTCCGACGAAACCGCCCACACCAATGCCTCTGCCAAAAATTATTACGCTCCACCCCATGCGTCTGCGCCTTAGTCTGAACCAGCCGCTCAGACGGAATAAGTTCAGCATACGCCTCCCAATTATCCGCAAAGAAAACCTTTCTTTAGCTGTTGCAGCCGATCAAGCATTTTCTTTAGCGTTTGCGCACTTCTATTTCCGCATTCCCAATCCCCAAGCTCGCCGGTAGTTCGACAATATGCTTTCCACACCCAGACTTTGTTTTTTTGATCGTAAAAAGTGCCACATTTCATCAAGCTCAATAATGACCTCGCCTTGCGGGGTGGGCTTTTCATAGGTTCTAAGTGCAAAATTCTTCACCCAATATGGGATGGTGGTGGGTTCGACTTTTAGCATGCGTCCAATGGCGTTCATGGATAAGCCGACAACGTATAGGTAGAGGGCGAAGGCGCGTTTGGTGTTGTTTTTGTCTGTTGTTTGGGTGAATTGGTATTTGTAGTCTTTGCATTTGTAGCGTTGTCTGTTGTGATTAAAGCCTGCTTTTACGTAGTGTTGGCTTTCACACTTTGGGCATTTCATAACCCTCGCAAGTACAAAAGGCTAAACCATCTTATAATCCTTTTTACAATACTCTCAAATAATCAAATCAATCACACGTAAACTTCTCGAAACCATACAGGTTTTCCGCCGAAACCGACAACATCAATGACGCTGCCAAAAATTATTCCGCTCCACCCCATGCGTCTGCGCTTTAGATCATACTGTGAGAGGGACATCTACCTCCTGTTTGCTCTATCCGATTTAGCTCTTCTCAATCCCTCTCACAAGCATAAACAAACAAAACGCCTTCAGCGAAGTCAACCATAGCGCTCCTGGGTAGAAAACTAAAAATAAACCCAAAATAAGATATAACCAAGGGTTAAATATGAACAAAGTTATTCCCTTTATGTTGCTCGTCTTTTTCATAGCTGGATCATTTGTTACAACACTCAATGCTGTTTTAGCAGAAGGGTTAGTTGAGGATTCTTGGAATACCAAGGCTTCATTGAATCAGGCGAGGACAGTAATGAGGTTGGTTGTGGCGGAGGGTAAAATTTATGCCATCGGAGGTTGCATAGCATGGGAGCTGCAACAAAGCAGTGTAGTGGGTACTAATGAGCAGTATGATCCTATGACTGATACTTGGATCATGTTAGAGCCTATGCCCACACCCAGATATGGCTTTGCTATAGTTGCGTGGCAGGGTAAAATTTACTGCATCGGCGGCTCTAGCTTTGATGATAAACAGGGGCGGCGTATTGGTTTTGGGGTGAATGAAGTTTATGATATTGCTGCCGATAGGTGGAGTACTGCTAAAGAGGCGCCGTTTGAGGGATCTGCGGCGGCGCAGGTGGTGAATGGAAAAATTTTCGTTGTGCACGAGGGTGATTTGTATATGTATGATCCCCTCACTGATGTGTGGACCCCTAAAGCCCATACACCTATGGAGGGGGATAGTTTGGCTGTGGCGGATGGCAAGTTGATAGTTATTTTTGAGTTTTATGCTGATTATCCGGAGGAAGTTTTGAGCATATCACCTTTAACAAAGTTTGTTATGATTTATGATCCTGAAACTGATATGTGGAGTGAGCGAAGGGGAAAGGATACTTTCTTTGGTACCACTTTTTTTGTGGTTGGAGCGCCTGTGGGTCTTTATGCGCCTCAAAAAATATACGTGATGACGTGTTCAAAGACCAGTGTTTATGATCTTAAAAGTGATACGTGGTCTGCCGCAAAAGCTATGCCTGAGGGACGGGTGGACGGTTTTGCGGCAGTTGTTTTTGATGATACGTTGTATGTGATTGGGGGAAATGGCCCGTCTGTGCCCCCCTCGGATCGGTATGTGGCTTTATCTACAACTGAGCAATATGTCCCTCTTGGTTATTCGGGGTTTGTTTCTGTTACCTCTGAGCCGTCGGGGGGTGTCTCTGCGGATCCTAAACCTTTCTTAGATGATATCACTGTAGTGGCAATATGTCTAACGATTGGCATTACTACCATAGTGGGCTTATCTCTATATCTTAAAAAAAGAAAAAGGCAAAAATTAATGCCTTCGGGTGTCAAAGAAATTTTTGAGCCAAATCTTGTTACCCGCATTCGAGTTTACGCTAAAACCGTAAGGAGTTAGCTAAATGATCATCGATAAACGTAAAAAACATTCCAACTAAAGCCCAAACGACCTAAATTTTCGTCGCAACTATGTTGCACAAATACGAGAGTATTTCAAAAGGGATTATGTGCAAGGTTCCAGATTTCCTCTCGAGAGCCGTTGACATGAAAACGGGCAAACAGAAAGACCGCTAAATCAATCATACGCAAACTACGCGAAACTATGCAGGTTTTCCGACGAAACCGCCCACACCAATGCCTCTGCCAAAAATTATTACGCTCCACCCCATGCGTCTGCGCCTTCGTTTGAACCAGCCGCTCAGACGGAATAAGTTCAGCATACGCCTCCCAATTATCCGCAAAGAAAACCCCCACATTTAACTGCTGCAACCTGTCAAGCATTTTCTTTAGCGTTTGAGCATTTCTATTTCCACATTCCCAATCCACAAGCTCGCCGGTAGTTCGACAATATGCCTTCCAGACCCAGACCTTGTTTTTTTTGATCGTAAAAAGTGCCACATTTCATCAAGCTCAATCAAAACTTCGCCTTGTGGGGTGGGTTTTTCATAGGTTTTTAGGGCAAAATTCTTTACCCAATATAGAATGGTGGAGGGTTCGACTTTGAGCATGCGCCCAATGGCGTTCATGGATAAGCCGACAACGTATAGGTAGAGGGCGAAGGCGCGTTTGGTGTTGTTTTTGTCTGTTGTTTGGGTGAATTGGTATTTGCAGTCTTTGCATTTGTAGCGTTGTCTATTGTGATTAAAACCTGCCTTTACACAATGTTGTTTTCCAC
>JAIRTW010000023.1 GCA_031254875.1 Candidatus Bathycorpusculum termitum | reverse complement strand
TTTTGTTGGGTGTTTGTTTTTTGTAGGTTATTTTGTTCTTTAAATGGTTAACGGGCAGAATTAGGATGTTATTTCGAGGACGATTCCCGAGACATATGGGTTACAAATAGCGAGTTACGATTCATAAAGAAAACTATCCAGCACCGAGCGTTTTGTTGAAAAGCTTTTATCCCCCTATCGACACGTTTTGACTGTGTCAGGTAAAGAATTCTTCCAAGATCGTTACAGACAACTTGGCTGGGAGCTCCGAGAGGTTACACTACGCCAAGCTATTCGTATAAACAACACGCATGCTCGAGGAAAAAATCTCATCGAACGCCTCGATAGTTTAGGGGTGCATCTTCAAAAAATCCCTTTTCTCCAATCAGGCTACTGGGTTTTGGACTCCAAAGTTTCTGCAGGTGCCACGGCTGAATATCTGCTGGGTTTCTACTCGATTCAAGAGGGGGCTGCTCAAATTCCTGTGTCTCTCTTTAGCAGTTTAAAAGGTAAAAAAGTGCTTGATTGTGCCGCTGCACCGGGCGGTAAAACCGTACAGCTAGCCGATGCCATGGAGAACACTGGCGCTGTTGTTGCATTGGATGTGGATAAACGGCGCTTAACTGCATTGGCAAATCATCTGGAGCGATGCCGTGTCACCAACACCGTGGTTTATCTACTTGATGCAAGACAAGCTTCTTCTTTGGAGGTAGAGTTTGATCGGGTGTTGGTTGATGTGCCCTGTTCAGGTAACTTTGCTGGAGATCGCGACTGGTTTAAGAACCGAACCCTAAAAGATATCGAACGTAACGCTGCGTTGCAAAGAGGTATTCTCACTAAAGTATCTGAATGCCTCAGTTGCCGTGGTGAGTTGGTGTACTCCACCTGCTCGCTTGAACCCGAAGAAAACGAGCTAAATATGGATTGGGCAGTTAAGCATCTTAATCTTCAAATTCAAGAGATCAACAGTTATGGACAAAACGGTTTAACTGAGGTCTTTGGCAAAAAACTCGATCCTTCAGTGGCAAAGTGCCGGCGGATATGGCCAAATGAAACCCAGGGTTTTTTTGTCGCTAAACTAACAAAACGGAGCCAACCTCATGAAAGCTAAGACTGTAACCAGTTTTGCCGCAACATTTGGCGTAGACATCATATTAAACCCCGAATTAACCATAGAAAAAAACGGGCGGTTCTATCTTGTTGATGTTGCTCTAAAGCCTCTGATGGTTCGACCGGATTTCTTTTATGCTGGCCTTTTTTTGGGGAAAGCCAAGGAAGGTAAATTCTTCCCAAGCTTTAACTTGCTTGCTTTGCTGGCAAAAAAGAATGCTTGCCGTATAGTTGTTGACCGAAAGGCTGCGTGGCTTTTTATCTGCGGCCGGCCCCTCCTTGCTAAGGGTATTGTGCGGGTGCTTGGTTCGGGCAAAAAAAACACAAACACCTTAGTGCTCAATGAATTCGGTGAATGTTTAGGGTTTGGCCGTATTGTTGAAAATTTGAACATAAAAAAGGACAGTGACGAAATTGTAGTACGGCCTGTCACTGACATCGGAGATTTTCTGCGCAGAGAACGATGACTTGGTTTTCTGTTCAGAATATATCTATAGATGTTTTACGGTTTCTATCCGTGAAGTCTGACAGTAACGTATTATTTCAACAAATCGCCAATACATTGGACAATTATCTATACCGACTGGGAATAAGCTTAAATATGTTTACATAAAGCTCTTATTTAATAACATATGGAGAGTAACCTGACAACTTAGGAGCATCAAACAACATGAAAAATTTTAAAAACCCCGCCTGGAAAGAACAAGTAACCAAAGTAACCCAACAAATCCAAGAAAACGACATAAAATTCGTCAGACTCCAATTCACCGACATAAACGGCTTCCTCAAAAACCTAGCCGTCAGCTCCAAAAACATAGAAAGCATCTTCGAAAACGGCCAATCCTTCGACGGCTCCTCCATCACAGGCTACCGCCCCGTAGAAGAATCTGACATGATTCTCTACCCCGACCCAAACACCTTCGCAATCCTGCCCTGGAGACCCAAAGAGCGCGCCTCCGCTAGGCTCATCTGCGACGTTTACACCCCCCAAAACAAACGCTTCGAAGGCGACCCAAGATACATCCTAGAACGCACCATCGAACGTGCAACAAAAGAAGGCTACACCTTCATCTGCGCACCCGAACTCGAATTCTTCATCGTTAAAGAAAGCGAAACTGGCGGCATACCCACCCCCATAGACCTAGCCGGCTACTTCGACGCACACCCCGGAGATGTCACCGACGATCTACGCCGCGAAATCGCCGATTACGCAGAGGCCTTTGGTATAAACATCGAAATCAGCCACCACGAAGTCGCCCTAGGACAAAACGAAATCGACTTCAAATACGGAGAAGCCCTCGAAACTGCCGACCGCGCCATAACCCTAAAGATGTGCGGCAAAGTCGTGGCCGCCCGCAACGGCTATATCACCACCTACATGCCCAAACCCTTCCAAGGCATCAACGGTAGCGGCATGCACATACACCAAAGCCTCTGGAACAATCAATACACCCAAAACCTCTTCTACGCCGAAGACGCCCAAAACGGCTACCTCTCTGACCTAGCACGTAACTACATCGGTGGACAATTAGTCCACGGACGCAAAATGTCTGCCGTCCTCAACAGCTGGCCCAACAGCTACAAACGTCTCGTCCCCGGCTACGAAGCCCCCGTCTATATAGCCTGGGCCCACAAAAACCGAAGTCCCCTCATCCGTGTCCCCAACTTTGGTGCAAGAAAAGCCGCCGCCCGATGCGAAATCCGCTGTCCTGATGGCGCAGGTAACCCCTACCTTCAATTCGCGGTGCTCCTAGCCGCTGGCTTAGATGGTATCAAAAATAAAATCGACCCCGGCAGCCCCGTTGAATTAAATGTCTACCATATGAGCTACGAAGAACGCAAACAAAGAGGCATAATATCTCTGCCCGAAAACCTAAAAGAAGCCCTCGACGAACTCGAAACAAGCAACCTGATGCGCGAAACCCTAGGCGAGGTCACCTTTGAGAACTTTTTACGGGAAAAACACCGCGAATGGGACCTCTACCGCACCCAAGTCACGGAATGGGAAGTCAACCGCTACATCAAACGTCTCTAACTAAAAATAGCCCTAAATTACTTTTCTTTTTGACAAAACAGCTCTTCTTCTTTTTTGATTGCTTGTATATACACGCATAGTGTTCTCTGGCTCTGGGGTTCTCATTGAATAGAATTGCTGGTTAGCTCTTGATTTTTTCAGCCAACTTTTCGACTGTAACGATACTTTGCTGGCGGCTGACTAAGTCTTTGAGCATCACTGCACCCTCCTTGAGTTCCCGCTCGCCCACGATGACTGCATAGTCTGCTTGGCGTTTGTCGGCGTCTTCGAGGGCTTTAGCCATTTTTCTGCCCATAACCTCAAACTCCACTGTGATACCCGCGCCACGGAGTTGCTGGGCAATCTTGAGGGCCTGTGGCTTAAGTGTATCCGTGATTGGTACAACTGCAACAGTCTTGCCGGCTTTAGGGTTGCAACTTGCTTTCTGTTCTTGCAACGCGATGACCACACGATCGATACCATGAGCGCAACCCACCGCGGGCGTGGAGTCGCCGCCGAAGACTTCAATCAGCCGGTCGTAACGTCCGCCGCCACCCAACGCAATGTCAAGCTGGGGAATATAGATTTCAAAAATCATACCCGTATAGTACTCTAAACCCCGAGCAAACGCAGGATCAACTGTTATGGGTAGGTCTTCTGCACTTCCAACTATAAGCCCCAAAATTTCCAAAAGATTTTCAGCTGCCGCTTTAGCACTGGAATAATCAGCGACATGCGCCTTTAACTGCTCAACCACCTCACACCAGTTGCCGCCTTTAAGGTTAAATAATCCCTCAAGCATACCCCGAACCTTCTCAGACTCTACCAGATGCAAGGCCGTTTCGTACTCTTTCTTATCCATCTTTTGCAAAATTGCATTCTGTGTTTTCTCATCCACACCCTCCTGACTTAGGATGCCCCGAATGACCCCTATATGCCCAATTTTGAACGCATAACCCTCAAGCCCAAGTGACGACATCAAACCATTGGTGAGCAACACAATTTCCGCATCCGCCTCAGGCCTAGCAGAACCCATCAACTCAAAATTTGATTGCCAAAACTCCCGATAACGGCCTCTCTGTGGCTCATCATATCTGTACACAGTGCCCACCGAGAACAGCCGAAGCGGCTTAGGCTCATTTTTGAGTGCTGTGGTTACCAGCCGAGCAAGAGAAGCAGTAAATTCAGGACGCAGTGCTACTTGGCGTTCCCCCAAATCCTTAAAGATAAACATACGCTGACGGATTTCCTCACCGGTTTTAGCCGCAAGCAACTCTAGAGGCTCCACATGTGGCGTTATAACTTCACAAAAACCATAAAGCTCAGCTGTTTGACGGGCTTTAGCTGTAATGGTTGTGAAAGTTTGAGCTTCTTCACCGATAAGATCACGCATTCCCCGAACAGGCTGGAAAGATGCAGGCATATAGTATCCTCACGCATACAGATGACCAATTATTCTTTTAAAGTCTCGCCCAACACCTAACTGGCTGGTAGCGGGTTAAAGTTGATTTAATAAGTTCATGGGTTTTTGGTTGGGTTCCTTCTATTGGTTGTGTAGTTGTGTGGTTGCATTCGTTGATGTTTTGGAGCCAATTGTTTTGGGTACTTGTTGCCATGATGTGGTTTTGGAAATGTCAAATGTGTTGCGGATTGTACGAGACTAAATCTCTTAGTAAGGCAGTTTGATTTTTTGAGAAAGAAGATTACGTGGTCTCTGTTTGTTGTCTGTCATTTAATGAACCGTCTGTAAAGGCCAATGCATACTTCTATAAACCTATGGCCTATAACAGCAGTCGCTTAAAGGCACTACATCACAACCCTATCTTCTTTTTATGTGTTTAAATTTTAGATGTTAGGTTGAATATTGGAAGATTATAAATAGTAGTACTTTTGATAACCATGGAGGCGAGCGAGCGCTTATTGCTCGTATCGTTCAAACACTGAAAGGAAGAAAAAGAAAAAAAATGCAAAAACGTAAAAATTTAGTTGCGATTTTAGTTTCTACAATACTGATGCTTTCAATA
>JAIRTW010000119.1 GCA_031254875.1 Candidatus Bathycorpusculum termitum | reverse complement strand
GTATGGCTGAGTCTGCTCATAGAAGTATGGCTGAGTCTGCTCATAGAAGTATGGCTGAGTCTGCTCATAGAAGTATGGCTGAGTCTGCTCATAGAAGTATGGCTGACGGGTTATTCGTTCGTGTTGTGCATTGATGTTAGCTACTACCATCAATGAACCACGTTTGTAGTTACCATCAATAAAAACCATGTTGATATTTTTCAAACTCTCAGTCTGCTCTTTTCCTTTACTATCGATATATTGAAACTGTTTAGGTATGGCATAGGCGTAAATATCAACACCGTTTACATTGTCGATAATTTCACCGGTGCTTTTTGCGATTTTGTAGCCCCAGTAGTTATTTGAGTTTTTGGCTGTTAGGACAAAACCGTTTTCACCGGGACCAAACTTTATACCCGATCCAGTATGCACATAATTGTCTTGGAATAAGTCAAACACGTAGTCGCAAACTAAGAGTATGCCATCGTCTTTTTGTTTATCATCCCAGTAGAAATACAAGCCCGGGAAGTCGGCACTGTGTGCATTGGAGGGGATCTTGTCACCAGCGGCGTTACCGCGGTTCCATAGTTGGCCGTCGGGGTGACCTACTTTGTTGCTTTGCGAGTAGGTTGCTTTCCAAGCAGGTTCACCTGGCACCGGCGTGGGTCCTGCGGTTGTTGTCTGCAGAATGGCTGCAAAACAACCGACAACAAGCGCAAGTACAAATATTATAGCTATGCTTTTTTGTGTTATATTTTTCATCATATCCACCTTTTACATAAATTAAGTTATATTTCACCACAATGACAGCTTTCAAGCCAGCGATATATTAGTATTATGCCCGCTTGCTTCCAAACAAATGGAGAGAAATTAAATTTGCAGAGCAACATCAAACCACCCCGTTTTTAATTGTGCGCGCCGCTTTAAACCAAAGTTTTTGAGTAATCCGCTAAATTCCACAATATTAACAGTCATGATTTAATATAATAGTTTCAATTTAAAACAACCGCACAACAAAAAAGCAACATATAAACAAAATCACAATCAAACAACCCAATCAATACGCACAGCAATCACAAAATAGCTATAACACCGCAACCATCCCCCACTCAACCACCACTTAACCGAGAATCCGTCAAACCAAATTGTGAGAGGGGATAGCAGGTAATAACAGGGGTGTGACCTGCCGGTACATGCTATAACCCTCCCACAACATTCACTAACCGCTTTAACCTTATAAAAATTAGCCCAGCAAAACACCAACCCCATACACACCACAATTAAACACAAAAAATAGCTCCACAAACAAGCCACACAACGATTATTTGCAATCATTTTTATGCACTACAAGTCTATTTGTACTAAGAGCCTGTTAGGTAGCCTCCGAAAACCTCTCAGCTAGCCAGTATATTATGTGCAGTGAAAGTAAAGCAGGGAACTTGTAGGGGACAACTGCAGTTATTTGGAACAAAAACACAACTTGAAGTGAGAATGTTCATTTTTAGATAGAAAAGCAGTGTACTGACCTTTACAAGCCATCAAAAGGGCAAAATCGGGGCAAAAATGCACGAACTGCCATCAGAGAGAAGAGTTAATCAGGGCAAAGCTACGGAATTGATGCAATCTATCTATACGTGAACACTCTCCTTGAAGTATTAACAAAACTAGGCGATCCGCTAACAAAAGCAAACCAGTTAATTGATTGAGAAATATTCCGCCAACCAATCGAGAAGACGCCATACGCAAAGACCAAACCAAAAGCGGACGACCACCCTACGACACCATACTCATGTACAAAATCACATACTGCAACAATGATACGGATTATCCGACATGGCAACCCAATACCTGATAAACGACCGCTTATCCTTTATGCGCTTTCTGGGCTTAGAAATGGCGACAAAATACCTGACGGCAACACCATTTGGGATTTCAAAGAAGCCCTAAAAACAAGCCAATTAGTTAGACAAAAATTATTTAACACCTTTAATGCGCTGCTTGAAGAGAAAAGCATAATCACCCACAAATGCTCCATTGTTGATGCTACGTTTGTCACTGTACCGGCACGTCACACTACCAAAAAGATGATGAGAGGCTTAAACAGGTGAAAACAGGCGATTTAGAGGCTAAATGTGGTGAGCGTCTTGAAAAAGGCGAAATTAAAAGTAAATTTACAGGCAATTATACACAGATTTATTTCTTAATCAGACGGTTTAACCGGTATTTTTAAAATTCCAGTTCTTTCCACGGTTTTCCATCAGCCTATGTATAATTAATCCGGGAAATTAAACAAAGCTGATGTTATAGCGGCAAGAATTCTGCATTTTTGAAGCCATACAGGCGCCGCCACAGTGGACCCGGGGAAGTTACAGTTTAATCACTCCGTTTTTGTTTTCTACAAGAGACGCTGTTTTACAGCAGCCTGCTTGCCACTAAGTTTTTAATTTCTTAAACCATAGAATGTGCGGGTGAGGAGAGCCTGTGAAACTGGCCCTTAGCCTCTATATAAAACATTCACAACATATAGATACACCGGTAATATATTGGGCAGCCGAGTAGGAACAGTCTCACCCATTCCCCCGCTTAAACAGCTCCTGTGGATTTTCATGGCGATAAAAATCAACCAATAAAACAACCAGCACACTTGGGTATAACCGATAAAAAGATAAAAAGAATGCAGAGTTACCAGATGATTTTTCATCCAGTATAGTTGCAAATTGGGGTTATTATACGAGGTAGCAGGCGCGTATTTGGGTATTGCCTTTAGTGTCTACATAGACGCTATAGGAACCAATAGTGTAGGTGTCTGCGGCATTTTTGTTGATGTCAAAGGCTTGTTGTATGGTGTTTGTTGTTCCATTGTCGAGTTCTTCGGTTATGCTGATTGCCAGGTCATTTTTGTTGCCATTGAGCTGTGTAACATAGGCTGTGGGAGTAACGCTGAGGATCTTGCTCCATTGTGCATATAGAATTATGTCGTCAGCTATGAAGGTATCTTGATCGGGGATAAAGTTTCTTGCAACATCACCTATCAATCCAGAACCGTCTGCTTTAGTATTCCAGCCCATAAATGCATAACCCTCTTTTGTGCCTGCGTTTGCCGCCTCAGCGCTTAGCACCATATGGTAACTACCATACAGCAGGTTAGATTCCGTGAGGGGTACCTCGAGACCGCTACCGCTACCGCCATTTGCATCATAGATCACAGTGTATAATACATCATAAAGAGTAATATCGACACCTTCGATACTCATCCAGTCTGATGTTACAATATAATCCGCTCCGTCTGCATTGATGAAAATGGGCATTATGGAAATTGGTTCCGCTTCTTGCTCAGTTGCTGATGTTGGCATAACAAACGCCGAACTAGCAAGCAGACAAATTGCAATCAAGGTTAACATTTCTTTCTTTAAAGGTTTAGTTGTGTTCATAATATTTCCCTTTCAAGGCTAATCAAGCAAGTTAGCACAATTAAATATACCCGTTTCAGTAATATTCCTATTTTAGAAATATACCCACTTTCAAAACAACCATCCCACCAAACAAGCATATACCTATCTTAAATGGTCTACACCACTTCTCCAAGTTGGAGAGTGTCTTAGTTGGATAGGGATTGGAAAAACTCGGTATGATTGGTTAAGAAGAGACTGGAATGGAGAGTTGCTACTGATATTTGTTCTGAAGTGCAGGCGGATAAGAAAATGTTTTATTGTTGGTGGAATCGCTAACAAACCCAAGGGCAGAGTGGACTGTAAAAGAAGCTTAAAGGGCGGCCCTTTGGTTGAGATGGATAAAAATTTGAGTGTTCACCTTAAGGTATACATCATTTGATTTTGCCATTGTTGGAAAGTTTCTGGTTAGTCAGGTTTGTCATAGGTGGATGGTCAGGTCCACCCTGAGGAGCACAACGTAGTGCGCACATTTTCCAAAATTTATATATTGTTAGAACAGACATATTTATTGAGGATAACCCGGTCAACATTGAGACGGTAAAAATAAAGCATCAGATGAATATGATAAAAAATAATGCAAAAACTGGTCAACAATGCTTTAAATTTTCACCACATAGAAACAAACAAATATTGGGCAGGCTAATGGATGACGAATATAATAAAAAAACTATATTACAAATCTGTTCCTTATGCAATAAGAATAAAAATTAAAAAAATCAGACATCGCGAGGAAATCAATTTTTCGGATACATATTTCAAATATCAGGAAACACATTTTAAATGCCACATGACCGATTCTGTGTATGATGACACAAGAAAGACAGATATACTCAGGATTTTTTCGTTTTTAAGAAAAAACGGCCTTAACATGTTTCCCGATATGGATAGTTTAATTCACGAAAAATATTTTACAAGAAAATTAAAAATCGAAAAGGATTCAAACACAGGCTTATTCTATGTTTTAGTGGACAACAAAAAATTATTTTATAAACCCGGAATGACTGAAAATTCAGTAAAATACTCCTTTAATGGCGTGTCATTTGAGCAAGATTTCGCTTCACCACACAGATATCTATCAAATGATAATTATTTTGTAGGCGTTATAGAATCAGACACTAACCAAATCAGCAGTGATGATTTTGGGATAAATGAGGGGGATGTGGTCGTTGATGTGGGAGCTGGAGAAGGTAATTTTGCATTAAGCATTATCGAAAAAGTAAGCAAAGTGTATATTATAGAGAGCGATGCTGAGTGGTGTGAAGCATTGAAACAGACATTTTTACCCTATAAAGAAAAAGTCGAAATAATACAAAAATATTTATCAGACATCAATGATGACAACAATATTACACTAACAAGTTTAATTGAAAAATACAATATAAATAAAATAGATTTTTTAAAAATGGACATAGAAGGATATGAAAAACAGGCCTTACGAGGCGGAACAATCAACGATACAAAATTTGCAAACATTAACAAAATGGCCATATGCACATATCACAACCCCGAAGATGAAACTGAAATTTCAAATTTTGTATCACAATACGGATACAAATTTCATTTAACTGATGGATATATCGTTGTTTCTGATCTTAATAGCCCCCCATCAGAGAAAACACCTTTCCCCATCAGAAAAGGAGTCCTAAGAGCATACAAGCAAATAAGTTAAAAGCATTAAAACCGCCAAGTAATTGCCTCGTCTAACGCTAAAAAGCTAATTTAGCACCTGCCACCGGACCATTGAATGAGAGTGGAATTATAAAATATCTCCAAAATAATTACGATATTCTTTAACAATTCCATAGCAAAATGGCACCTAACCATAGCAGGCTATTTGCAACAACGCAGACGCAGAAGACAAACACGCAAACACCAAAATGGAAAATACTACAAAACAGGGTTGCCACAACACGACCCACCGCATCAACACCAACAACCGGAACAACAGCACAAAACCTCAAAACCGCCGCCGAAGATGAACACACAAATACACAACCAGATACACATCATTTCTAGAAACAGCACAAACAGAAAGAAACCAAGAAGCCGCATACAACTTCAAACTATCCATAAAAGCAGAAGAAACCCACGCATAAAAACTATAAAGACATACTAACCAACCTCCAAAACAAACAATACATAGACACAAAATACGGCGAAATATACCGCTACCCAAACTGCGGAGAGATAACCCCAGAACGCCCCACACAATGCTCCACCTGTAACCCCCAGGAAACACATTTGTAACCTACAGCGAAACCTATGATAATCACTACGTATGGTGAGGGAGTTCAATAAGGGCTTTTAGAGTTTAGACACCACGGTTTCTCTAAAGTGTCAAATTTTGGCACTGCTCAGGCATTTCACAGGCCTATCAGAAAGCTACATTACAGGACCACAGACTCAGATACACCCAAACCAAATGGCAACCATTCAAAGTTTTGGCAACTCGTTAGAAATGTGATTACCCCTTGCCTACAACAGAGGCTTCTATGGGAAACAAAGGGGTCAACAAATATTCGCTGGATAAGCAGATCTCCCAGCTGACTTGTCACTGCTCAGCGGGGTAGGTTTTTTGGTGAATAGGGCTTTTACAGCGTGACCAAAGCATTAATAGGGCAACAAAGTCAACAAAAAATAAAAGGCTTGATTTCTTCAGTATACAGTGTAACGTTGATTCTAATTTCACCGGTTGAATTGTTGGTAATGACGCCCATTGGTTGGATGTTGGAAATTAATCTGGGACTTGTTCTGTAAGGAGATATTAGACTACCCGGCGAAAGAGGTTCTGAGGATCTACGGCTGAGGCGATGCGTTATGAATAGCTGTGCAAAGTCATGAGTATATACTGTAAATGATAACGGACACAAAAAGCCCAATACGTAGATACAGTGTAAATGCTACTTTTTACTTGGAGTTGCTGGTGGACGGAACGGGATTTGAACCCGCGACCTCCACGATGCCAACGTGGCGATCATACCAGGCTGATCTATCCGCCCAGACAATGTGGCTTCAGAAATCTACCGCTCCTCGTTTAATAAGCTTTCTTATGTGGCCTAAGTCAAACGAATTCTAAAGTGCCATATACAGGGCAGCTACACCTACCAACACTATTATCACATCTCCTTGCTTGATACCTGAGAACATAAGCAAAGCCATAGCTAATACAGTGATTCCAGAAGAAGTCGCTATTTTTCGATTAGCTGATATTTCACCAGCAAAAAAAATAGTTAATTATGAACCTGCCACAACAATGCATCGGTTTGAGTGAGTGTTTATACAAAGCGCCTCAAAAAGCATATTTTTTGTTTCCTCGTATATCTTTTCGCGAATTCGGCGCAATTCTTCAAATATACTTTTCCGCACCATTAAATACCCCACAACATTGACGGTGACAATTTTTACTTCCAAAGCCTCAATAAGACATAGCCAGTAATTATGGTTGGATATAAATTATAATCGCTATTTGAAAAATTTATAAGGCAACACTACATAAGCATGCCAAGTAAGGTGCCACAAAGTATGCCTAAAATTAAAGTAGCCCTAATCGGCGTGGGAAATTGCGCCTCCTCGTTTATCCAAGGCATCCAATATTACAGTAAACCAGACACCAGCCAACTGGGACTTCGTAATCCAGTCTTGGCTGGTTATACACCCAAAGACATCGAGGTAGTTGCCGCGTTTGATGTTGATATCCGAAAAGTCGGGTTAGATCTCTCTGAAGCCATATTTGCTAAGCCTAATAATGCACCAAAAGTCTGTGATGTGCCCAACTTAGGCGTCAAAGTTTCCAAGGGTCCACTTCTTGACGGTATAGGTGAATCCACACAGGCACTGGTTGAAGTCAGCAATGCCTCTGATGTAAACATTGCAGAAACCCTGATAGCCTCACATGCTGAAGTCGCTATTAACCTGCTTCCAAGCGGTGCATCCAATGCAACACGTTTCTATGCTATGCAGGCCATAGCCGCTGGTTGCGCATTCATCAATGCTACACCTAACTTTATCGCAAGCGACCCCATGATAGCTCAGCAGTTTGAGGATGCAGATTTGCCGCTTGTTGGAGATGACTTAGTTGATCAAATTGGCTCCACGGGACTTCATAAAACCCTGCTCAAGTTACTAAGTGATAGTGGAGTTCGCATCAGTGAAACCTATCAACTAGATGTCGGGGGAGGAACTGAATCTGTTGATACTATGTCGCGCACACGAGATACTAAGCGTAGCATTAAAACTGAGGCGGTTGCATCCTCGCTATCTTATAAAACTAAAGTTGTTGCAGGCTCCACGGATTATGTGGATTTTCTGCAGAACAAGCGGGACAGCTACTTTTGGATAAGCGGCACCTATTTCTGCAATGCGCCTCTAAAAATTGACCTCAAATTCCAGACGGTGGATGCGCCAAACGCGGGCTCGGTTCTTTTTGATGTGGTCCGTGCAATTAAGGTTGCGATATCTAGAAAGCAGAAGGGGGCATTGAACACCGTTTGCGCTTATGGTTTTAAGCGTCCGCCCAAGATGTTAACCATGGAAAATATCGAAGCCGAATTCTCCAAATTCGTTGCTTAATCCTTTTTTCTTTATTCATCCATTTTTAAGAATCACTTAGCAGTAGTGTTGACTCTGTGCTTAGGGGTGTTTGTGGCCAAGGAATGTTATGTAGCCGTTTGATGGGCTAACTAATTGTTGGGAGCTTGCTGTGGAGAGGGTTAGAGGTTTTCTAGGTTGCTGAGGATTTTATCTCTTATACCGTTTGCTTTGAGTGTTTCTTTGAGATAGTTGATGGTTTGAACTGGTGTGGGGTCGACTTCGCGCAGGACGGCTAGGTAGATGCTTAAAAAGTCGCCGATGACCACGGTGGAGAGCATCTTTGCTAGTGTACATTCGCCTTGCACTTCTAGGTCAAAGGTGATTAATCCCGCCCGTTCCATGATGGCTTTGGTGATGTCGATTCGGGTTTCGATTTCGACTGGTTCGGCTTTATCGCGGATAAAAATCACGGAGAACCATCGGCATTGTTCGCCTCTACCTTCCCAGCCTACAATTTCGTTGTGGTTGAGTTCGGGGAAGTATTCCCATTTTGCTACGGTTTTGCTGTTTTCGTTAAGTTGTTGTTTGAACCGCTGGGCTACACTGCGGTAGACGCCAAAGCCATATACACATGGTGCAGAGTCGCCTATGTGGTAGGCGGTGTTTTTTGCAAAATTCTCAACCATCGGGTTGTCGGGTCCATTTTCTTTGCTTACCTTCTCTATTAGTGCATAGGCCTCGCCTAGTTCGTCTTCAACGCCTTTTGCTAATCCGGCTTTTTGGAGGTAGATCAGCAGAGGTACAAGCATGTAGGGTAATGCGGCACGGGGAGGCATGCCGGGGGGAACCTGTAGATAGGGTACTTTATGTTTTTTGGCTGTGGCTAAGACGGCGCCGTTGCTTGTAACACAGAAAATCATACAGCCACGTTTGAGGGCATCTAGAAATGCGCTCAGTGATTCTTCGGTGTCACCAGAGTAGCTAGAAACTAGGACTAAAGTTTTTTTGCCGGCGTATGCGGGGAGTTGATATTCTCGGTTAATTTCTATGGGGGTGTTTAGTTTGTCTCTTGCCCAGTCTTTTAGGAGATCGCCGCCGATGGCTGAACCGCCCATCCCCACAATGATTATGCAATCTGGTTTTTGGTTGTTCACTGGGATTTTTTGGGCTATCTCTGCAGCATTTCGGTAGTGGGTTGCGGCGTTTATGCAAAAATCTATCATACCGCTCTTGTCGACAGCACGGATTCTTTCTGGGTCATCTAAAAGGGGTTTCTTCAATTTTGGGCCTCCTAACCCGCATTTTTATATCTCAATCCTGCCTTTTAAGGACAACGCAGATAAACAAGCACAGGAGCCAAACGGTATGGACAAAGTGAAAGTTTCAATCGCTATCCCAGCCTCTATCATATCAGATACCCCCCATCTTCGCGAGAAAACCTCAAAAATTGGGTTGATCGCGCGGTCAGCAGCAATTTTTCGAATTGAGGAAATCATAGTTTATCCCGACAACACCAAAGCTGATCAACACAGAGATCAAAAACTCATTGCCCTGCTCCTCAGCTATCTCGAAACACCCCAATACCTGCGCAAAACTCTCTTCAAACTGGACCCCGACCTTCAATATGCAGGCATCCTTCCCCCCTTGCGCACGCCTCATCACCCCCTCAGCGGCAAAACTAAACACCTCAAAATCGGCGAATACCGCGAGGGCATAGTGCTTGCAGACCGCAAAGATGGGTTAATGGTAGATATTGGCGTACAACAACCGGCCCTTCTTCGCCAAAAACAGTTTAGAGTCGGCGAACGACTTACAACACAGGTAGTCAGCATCGGCGAAGTCGTTGAGATACAATCAATCAACCGAGAAGAGGTGCCTCAATATTGGGGGTATCGTGTACGAGTAGAGAAACGACCCTTTGGACAACTGGCTATGGAGAGCGGGTTTAACCTCAAGATTGCCACCGCAAGAATAGGCGACGACTTCAGAACCGTTGCCACAGAAATCAGCCAGCGATGGAGCGGCAACATCTTGGTGGGCTTTGGCGCACCCTCACGCGGACTCCACGAAATCACCCAAGATGAAGGCCTCAAACTCACCGCACTCACAGACTTTATCATTAACACCATCCCCAATCAAAGCACAGCAACCGTGAGAGCCGAAGAAGCACTCTTAGCAACCTTGGCAATTTTGAATATATTGTTTTGACCGCATTATAGTTTAGTTTTGGCTGTATTCGGGTGAATGTTAAATGGATTTTGGAAATAAAGCGAAATATTCGGTTGAACTGACCAAAAAACGGCGCAATAGACGCGCTACAACAAAACGTCCAGAAAACAACTAAAACACCCACCATAACTTATAATCCCGTCAAAACAATATATTTCCCGCAATAATTCTTTTGGACCAGAGAAAAATTTGACTAAAGGCATAAATGCCTTGCTTGGCTAATGTGGAGGCTATGCCAACACTTGACATAGCCATGCCCACAGCACTTTTTCTAACGGTACTTGTCGCAGTAATCCTCAGCAAACGCATAGAGGGCAAATTGACTGAAACCGTAGAACAAAAAGAATTCAAAACCCGCGACATCCTTTTACTGGTAGGCTTTATCCTCATAGTGGTCTCAGTCATAGGCTACACCGCCATAATTAACCCCGGCGTCATCTTTGAAAACGCTCTATTGGTCTTCTTTTTGGGCTCCTACACCACCCTGCTCTTCACCTTCTCATTCATATTCTCCAACACAACAAAAACACGGACACAGATTATATCAATAGGATTTGGAATAGCCGCTACCATCTCAGGGATAGTAAGCCTCACAGGTCCACTTGGCGATGCCTACACGATCTACCGCACCATCGCCTTCTTCGCACTAGCAACATTCTGCTTTGGCACAGCAATCTTTGAGCAACAAAAATTAACCACAAAAAAAGACAAGGGCCGATGGTATGTGGCAGCTCAACCCCCAGCACTATTTGTGTTACTGTTCATATTCTTCAATGTCCTATACGGTGGAGCCACCCAAATCTGGTACCCCTACTTGCTAGATATTTTCGGCTTCACCTTTGCCATCCTCATAATTATGTACCTCTCCTCACTGTTCACCTGGAAAACCGTAGGCATCTTTGCAGTACTACTAACCATAATGGATATCTTTCTAGTTTTCACCGGACCCATGGTTACCGCCGCAAAAACATTCACAGGTCTAGGTTTACCCGTCTTAGTTTATTTACCAAAAATCCCCATCGCATTAAATGAAGCCGGACTAATGGCCTACAGTGGACTGGGTCTAGGCGACTACTTTTTCGCAGGCATTCTCGCCGCTCAAACCTATAATAAATTTGGCAAAAAAACCGCGATAGTATCGGTTGTTGCAATGGCGTTAGCGTTTGGCATCTGGGAGATGTTTCTACCGGAGATAACTATGTTTTTCAACATTGAAGGATTCCCAGCAACCGTCTGCATTATCAGCGGCTGGATACCAATTGTAGCCTACAAGCTACTGACAACAAAAAACAGCCCAGTATCGCCTCCAGCCACACCCCCAACAGCTGAAATAACAAACGAACTAAACCTACCAGTACAACAATAAACCGGCACAAACTTATCCAGACAAGCCCATATAATTATATCAGACAGATACGCGAGGCAGTATTATTGCTGTGATGTTAATTTGTTCCAGGGGATATTTCAAATCCTGCCCCACATCTGGCTGGTTCCCAAACCCAAACCGAAATATATTGCCAAGAGAACTCGAAATTGTTAAAATTAATAGCCAAAAACTAATGAAAACTTCATTCCACACCCAATATTAATTGTAGATGTGGGCTAAATTGGTTTTCAAAAAGTTATTCTCTAAAAAACCACGTTAGGGCTTAAAATGAAAAATTGTTTGGGCAATAAATCGCCCTTGTGTACTGTTTACCCGAATAGGGCGCCTAATCCTTCTAGTGCGGCTTCTTCTTTGGCTTTTTCTTCTTCTGCGGCTTTCTTCTTGTCTTCTGGTGCGGCGGCTGGTTTTGATTCACCTGCAACTGGAGCGGCAACTGGAGCTGCGGCGGCTAGTGTTGGAGCGGCCTTGATTGCTTCCTCGATGTTGACTTCGCTGAGTGAGGCTACGAGAGCTTTAATTTGGATGCCGTCGACTGTGATGCCTGCGGCTTCAAGAACTTTGGTTACGGATGCTTCATCTATTTCTTTACCTGCCTTGTGAAGGAGCATCGCTGCGTAAATGTTTTCCATACCTTTTCACCTCTTCATCGGACTATTTAACTTTTATGTGGTCTAACCGGCTCTATTTCTAAAGCTAGTTGTTACCTGAATTGGCAATTGGTTATGCCGATTTCTTGCCGCTTAGAAGAATACCCAATACCTTAAGAACCTTTCGTCCATACAGAGCCTGTCTGATTTTTCAGAAAGCCAAATTTATAGATTCAGCACAACATGCCTATTTGTTGTCCTGAGCCCCCTTTAACAACAAACCACACTACAAACGGCTATTTGATCTTCGGCGTCAATTCGATAAGGCCAATACATTAAGCAGATCAGAAAAGCCCTTTCTGATTCTTGCCAAGTTGTTAGCAGGACTTTTATCCAACGCCCTTGTGCAGCATAGATAACAGGGTATAACGTGCAACTATGAAAAAGCGCAGACAAAAACTGCTACTCGGAGACATAATGACTCCTTTGCGCACCCTATTTTGGCTGATCAATATTTTATCTGGTCAGACCAAAACTAAACTTCAGATACCCAGGTATGCCTGAAGCCCGCTTTCGATGCCAAAACTAAGCTATGGAAACTTTTGAGACCTGCAAAATACAGCGGCATCACAAACGATAATAAACCGGTTAGGACGAATCTGCATAGCTAAATCACTATGCCAACAAGACTGTACCAGTAACCCGCAGTTTTGCACCCTCTAAATACATAAGCACCGCAGTGTCGCCGGGTCGATAAGCAAGGGATTTATCAAGTGAGAGGGTAAGGCTGGGTTTTCTAAAGTCCCCTGCATCTGAGACAACTTCAACTTTGGCAGTTAAGAACTGTGCCCAATGTCCGATATGCATTACCATACCTTCCTTTATGGGGGTTGGCCAGTACTTAATAAGCAAAGCTTGTACCTGAAGCTTATTGGAAGTTTTAACAACTGGATCGTTGGTTAAAACAACGCCGCGGTCGAGGTCTTCGGCATTTATATTTTTGAGTGCAAGCCCTACTCGGTCACCCAGACTTGCAACATCAAATTCATCATCATGTTTTTGAATGGAACGTATTTGGGTGGTTTTAGCACCAGGCAGAACATTAAGGGTTGCGTGTTTGCGCACCGCACCACTAATAACTATACCCAAGACAACAACGCCAACACCTTTTACGTTGAATGCATGGTCGACTGGCACAGTACCGGTTTGATTCTCGGAGGATTTCTGCTCGGCAGCTTGGACGAGAAGTTTTTCGCGTAACTGATTGGGGTCATCGGGGAGGAAATCAAAATTTTCGAGGCAGGTACCCTTAATGAGCGGCTCAATTTTCTCTTTGGAAATATAGTTGCGAAGTACAAAGTATCCGCTTTGGATACCACAACATTGCAACATAACAAGCTGTTCACCAAACTGAGCATCAAGTTCATCAACCACAATCAAGGCTTTGGAGGCAAGCGAACAAGCATAGAAGAGAGGAGCAAGCCGCTCGGGATAACGTGTAGGTTCAATGAATGTTACTGTATCTTCGCCCTTTTTGAGATCATAGAGCGTGATGTCTGTAGAGGTCCCTTTTTTACCAATTCCACCACTGTAACCCAAGGCGCCCAAAACAGCGACTGTAATGTTACCCATCTTTATCCAACCTGTAATATCGCATTGTTGAGCAGGTCATAAAGATAAGCATTATGAGACAGGCCACCAAATCTAAGATTCCTGCCTGCCCTCAAAGAAGAGAACCCCATGCTGAGCATCACATTACTTTCAGGTCTGCCGTTTTAGTGCTTATATGTTTTTGTTGTTGTGCAACAGCTGCCACATTTTTTAATTAACGTCCGCAGATAAAGACTATTTTAAATCAGTTTAGTCAAGCTTGAGGTGTTTTTATGGAAGCAATTTTAAAACAAATCGCTCAGCGAGAAACCCCCAGAGAAATTATTGATACCCAGGGATACATGCCAAGAGTCCATGAAGTCCGTTCGCCCTGCCAGTGGCTCGAACACTGCAACAACGGAAAATGTCCCGCATTCATCCGATTAAACGGTAATTTTTACTGCGCCAGAATGCGAGCACCAACCTAAACGCCCCTTTCTTCTTTTTTAATTTTCTAGAGCCAGTATTGCCTCTTTGAGAACAACAGCTGATTTTTCAAAACGTTCCTTAGTTTTTTGAGATAAGTCCAGTTCAATTATTTTTTCCACACCGCCTCTGCCTAAAACCACGGGCACGCCAATAGATATATTGGATTGACCGTATTCGCCTTCAAGACATGTAGAAACACTCATAACACGGTTTCGTCCCCTTAAAATTGCATCGGACATCATCGCAATTACTGTACCGGGGGCAATCTCTGTACCACCCTTCAGTTTGATAACATCAGCACCAGAGTTGATGGTTTGCTGAACAATCTGCTCAACCTGCTCGTTTGTAAGCAGATTCATTATTGGTATGCCTGAAACAGACGCGCATTCGATCAATGGAACCATAGAGTCTCCATGTTCCCCAATGACCAGCGCACGAGTGTCTTCCCGTGATACACCAAGGGCATTAGCGATGTAGGTACGAAACCGCATGGCATCCAAGATGTTACCCATGCCAAAAAGGCGGCTTCGGGGGAAGCCAGTTTCTTTAAAGCTGATATAGGTCATTATATCCACGGGGTTAGTGACAATCATAAGTTTTGACTTAGGCGCGTACTTGGCAACTTTTCTGGTGATATCATGTATGATTTTTGCATTAATATTCATGAGATCGATACGGGTCATACCTGGTTTTCGGGCGGCTCCAGCCGTTACAATTACCAGCTCAGAATCATGCATCTCTCTGAAGACGCTGGTACCGCGTATAGTACCATCGAATTCGATGGCTGGTGCCGCCTGCATCATATCAAGCGCTTCACCCTTTGCCCGCTTCTCGTCTATATCAATGAGGACAACATCGTCTATTCTGTAACGCAAAATATCAAAAGCCGCGGCGCTTCCAACTCTGCCAGCGCCAATAACAGTTATCATACTTAAAGATGAGAAACGACAACATTTAAGACTTTATTTTACCAGTTTTGCGGGTTTGTTTGATTGATGATTTCTATTCTAGTTACGGCTGATCACTCTTGTTTCAACAACTGCTTTGCGGATTTGGCTGACGACTGTGTTTGGTTTCTGAGATCCATGAGACGCTCCCAAAACAAACTACCGCAGATTTTAAAGATGGAAATAGATACTGACTCAGAAAATCAGAATAGATTTCGCCAGCCGTGCTGACACCGCGCCCTTCTTTATCGCGGCTAAAACCGAATCAAGGTTCAGAGAAGTTTCAATCTGCGTGCAGATGCTAAACAGCTCCGAGCTCTGATGGGCATCACTTCCCCCGGTACCGGGTAACCCCAGTGCTTTTGCGAATTCCTTTGCCTGTGTGTTGCCTTCTTTGCCGGTACCACCGTTTAAGATTTCGATGGCGTCAGCTTTGACGTTTTTGGCGTATTCTCCCATGCCATATGTGCGAAACGGATGCGCTATGATGGAAACGCCATCGATTGATCTGGCGTAGTCGGCCACGTTCTCAGGAGTCCATGGTTTAGGAGGCAGTTCATAGGTTCCCAGCACGAGCATATCACCGTTGTCTGTGGTGATTTCTGTGCCTGGGATGATGAGAATGTCAGGGTATGCACGGGCTAATTCGGCTACAACTCTACATCCGCGGACACTGTTGTGGTCGGTGACTGCGGCGGCTTTGATGTAGCTATGGGCGGCGAGCATATCAACGAGAGTTTTTGGCTGAATTATAGAGTCTGCAGAGTATACTGTATGGATGTGCAGGTCGGCGTAGAGAAATTGTGGCTTGGGGGTCATGTATGGGCTTATGGGATACGGGAGTAAAAAACTTTCGTACACAGAAGAGGGGGTTCCAGTTTGATGGTTAGGTTAGATATTGAGGGTTATTATGGATTTTGTGTTGGTTTCTGTTTCGGCTTTTAGTTTGAAGAGGCTTTTCCGTTAACCTGCCCGATCTATTTTGCTCCTAACTGCCGCCGTAAAGCTTGCTCTATATTTAACAACATTTCTTTGGTTCCATCTGTATTTGCCTCAACGAAATCAAAAGCCAACGCACACATTCGGCAGGCATCTTGAGTAGCATCTTTAACCGTGGTGTTCCAGAGTTTTTTATCGTTCAACAATACGATGCCTTGGTAGCTACCACGTTTGATGAATTCTGCAGTCTGCTCTGCAACGTAGCGGATGGTTTCTATGTCTATGGGCATAGCGACTTCATGCTGAGAAAGCGGATAAACCTCATCGAGCTCCAAGGGCACAACACCAAAAGGTGCTGCGTAAACGCAGACATGCACCTGATCTGATAGTTCTCCGCCAAGCATTCGCATGAGTTGCCGGATCTTTTTCATTTCAGGCGCTTTGTGGAATGGTTTGTTGCGGGTCTGTGGCACCAAAAGAAGTACTTTCGCTTCGGTCGGCGGCATGTAACGTTCGGTTAAGCGTTTGCGGTAATGTACGATTTCAGGACGTGCTAATCCGACGGCGTCAAAGTAGAAAAAGCCACTGGACTTAACGGTTGGGCTGAACTTTTCGAGGAAGTCTTCATGGCTACGCACCCGTTTGAGCGCTGAGAGCAGAGCAGGGTGAGCGTGAAGACGCATTTCGGTGTGTTCCCAGAGCCGCCCATCACGAATCGCCTGCTTGATACGCCGCAATTCGGCTAAGCAGACATAGAGGTTGTGTTCGGCTAAGAAAATCTCACGCTCTTTTGCTGGTTTCCGCTGTAGGCCTTCGGGGGTTTCGGAGACGCATTGGGGACAACTACAGGGGAAGTAGTCCATTTGGTCAAGACGCCAAGTGCCATTTTCAGTCATATAGCGGCCTTCCCGTGCGTAGAGTGCGTATGCAGCTGAGTCGAAGAGATCACACCCCAATGAGACGGCCAGCGCAAACATGGAAGGGTGTCCAGCGCCAAAGAGATGCAAAGGACGCTCGAATGGAATACCCCTTTTGGCAGTTAAAATCATATCTGCCAGCACATCGTAGCGGTAGTTCTCCATAACTTCTGTGGGGCTACCCAATGCGTGGATCTGGAAGGGTAGTTTACTCATCTCTACGGCTGATTGTGCGACGAGGTCGAGGTGACGTCCACCCTGTATGGGACCAACCCAGAGGATATCGTCGCGGATTTTTAGATCAAAGAAGGCTTTGGCACGCCGCAGTGTCTCAGCCACCGTGACTTCGGCTTCTTCCAGGGTGACTTTCCAGCCTGTGGGGATGTCAAGAATTGTGGCGATGTCGCTTCCTATGCCTTCTTGATATGCAACGATTTCTTTCTGTGTGACTTCGACTTCGCCATAGACAAGAATTTGGTATGCGCCACTGTCAGTCATGATTGCGCCGTCGTAGTCAAGGAATTTGTGTAGCCCCTGCTCGATTGGGGTTTGTTTGAACCGTTTTTTGATGATGTAGCTGTTGGTGATTAGGGCTTGGCAACCAAAAGTTTCCTTGAGCCGCCTGCTGGATATAGGCTGGCTACTGGGGTTGATGACGGGGAAAAGTAGTGGTGTCTCCACAGTTGCAGTTCTGGTTTTTAGTTTGCCGATTCTACCCAGCAGATCTTTTTCTTTTATTTCAAAGCTCAAAGATTAGAAACCCACACATCAAACGCTATACACTTATAAAAAAATAGCTTCTCTGTTAAATCTTGGCAATCCTGTGATAGCAAATATAATTGATGGGTATTGGATAACCACCGCTGAGTGCTATATTTTGCAAGCCAGAAAAAAAGCTACGACTCAGTTATGAGCGGAGATGGGTTGGCTGGGGTGCAGAGGCATTATTGGTTACTCTTGTGTAGCTGTCGATTAGACATCCTTATATCGCAATGCTTCGCTTATACCCTCAGAAGGTACATTAATGGTCTGCTCAATCGACATATCAGAGAAACCTCAACTAAACGATCCCATCCTTATTGAAGGCTTACCCGGAATCGGCTTCGTTGCTAATATCGCCGCATTGCACCTTATAAAAGAATACAAAGCAACAAAGTTCGCTCAGATATTCTCTTCAACATTCCAAGACTTCGCCATCACAACCCTCGACGGCGGCACGCGCTCGCCGATAAACGAGCTCTACTATGCTAAATGCGGTGACAACAAACGCGACCTCATTATCTGGTATGGTAACACACAGGCACTCACAACAGTTGGGCAGTATGAACTTGTCGGGAAAGTGCTCGACATATGCGCTGAGTTAGGTTGTAAATTTGTGGTTTCCATTGGCGGCTTCAAAAAAGATGAAGCGCAATCGGTGCCCCAAATCTATAGTACAGCTACTGATTTGGAGACCATGCAGGTAGCGCTGGATTTAGGTACCAAAGTTATGGTAGGACACGTGTTTGGCATTGCGGGACTCTCAGTTGGGTTGGCAAGAATACGCGATTTTCGGGGCTTTTCACTTTTGGTGGATACGCCGGGTATGGAACCCGATGTGAATGCAACACGCTATGCCCTCTTAACCCTGGGCAAGTACCTGGGGTTGCCGATGGATTTATCGGGACTGGAAGAGAGCGGAGCAGGTATTAAAGAAATGCTGGAATCTTTTGGGATAATTCGAAGTATGACAGAAGAAAAGAAGAAAGAAGAGCAACAACTACGATGGTTCATTTAAACTTTAGCTTCACTCATGAATTGCACATAGACTTTTTGCACGCGTTCCGCCGCAGGACCTACGCCTTCCACAACACCTTTTTCGGTTAATTTCACTTTATCCATGACCCAGAGGAAACCTTGGTCTTCATAGAGTTTAACCATGGTTGGGAAAACTTTTTCAAGCCTGCCTGCGAGCGATTTGAGATCGAAGGGTTTCTCTGCACTGGCTATAGATATCACGTTGGCGCCGTTTAGGACCAAACGGTTGAGGGGTTTACCGGCTTCATCTTTTGCATCTGCAAGTGTAAGATTTAGGTTATCGGGGTTTATACCGACAAGCGTGCCGTTAAAGGTTTTTCCGGTTGTGGTGACAACTGCGACAGTTTTATCTGCTAACGCTGCCACTTCGGTGAAGTATTTTCTTTGCGCTACAGACAATTGTTTTTTTCTCCTTGATGGTTACATGAGATTGCAGTCCCAGTATTTATCTTTGATTTAAATAATTCTTATAAAAAATAGACCGATGACTTATTATCAGTAAGAAAAAAACGTTTTTACCCTTTTTAGTGACATAGCACCACATCACATCAAATTCACAGTCTAAACGGTGGGGTGTGCGTTCCTATTAAACAGGGAATGCTTTGGGCGGTATCTTGTTTGCCGCGTGAAATCTTTAAACGGGCAGTCTGTTAGGAACGTAAAACATTTACACTAAATGCATCATATAATAAAACTCGAACCCACAGAGAACTCATGAATCTTTCAAAGTAAAAGTTGCGATGGAAAGAAAAATATGATCAAAATAACCTTGCGGGCACCACGTTTTTAGGGAATTTTCATGGCCCCCAGTATTTTGGTGTGGGGTAATAAATAGATCCAGGATCATGGGCAGGTATAGTATAACCTTTAGTGTCACGAATTTTTCTTGCCGGGTTGCCTGCTACAATGGTGTTGGGCTCAACATTAGTTGTTACAACAGCGCCAGCACCGATTATGGAATTATCGCCTATTGTAACGCCTTTAAGAATTGTAGCACGTATGCCTATCCATACATGATTGCCGATTTTAACTGGTTTCTCGAGTGCAGTATTACCATCTAAGCCATATCCATCATGATCTATAATCAAAACACAGCTACCCAATACAACATAATTCCCTATTTCGATGCTGAGCGTGGCCGAAATTGTAGCGTTTTCAATATAATTATGTCCACCAATTTTAATTACCCCGTTTCGTATAGCCAATAATCTTGCCCCTCCGTCAATCATTACGCTATCGCCAACACTGACGTTGCCAACAAGGTCTATCCTGCCATTAACTACTAAGTGTTCTCCAGCAGAACGAAAATATTTTCGATAGTGCTTAGTTCGATCTTTAGAAAAAAGCATAGAGAAGGTTTGATCAATTCGCGGCAAATGTTCCATTGTGTCTCCCGAAGTTTATTTGAGAAAAACACATTTAAATTATTAGGGTAATTCGCCTAAATATTAATGAAAGTGTAGGCCAAATTTCAAGAGTTGTGAAAGAAATGGCTGATAAAAATAACAACATACAACACACAACAGCTAATGTCACAAAGATACTCTTCCAAGGTGATAGTATTACCGAAGAGTATAGAGATCACTCATGTAGGAACGACATGGGAAAAGGTTACGTGATGATGTTGACTGATATGTTAACCACCCAATTTCCAAAAAGAAAGTTCAAATTTTTCAATTGCGGAGTGGGAGGTGATAAAGTAGCGGACTTGAGAGAGCGATGGCAAAAAAATTGTTTGGATTTAGAACCCGATTTAGTTTCAATTCTTATTGGAATAAATGATATCGTGGGAAGGTATTTTTGGAGCAGACCAACTGCATCGGCAGATTTTGAAGCAGATTATAGAAGTTTACTCGAGCACACAAGAGATATCTTGGATGCAAAAGTCATACTCTTGACACCGTTTATTGATTTTAAAACCAACAAAAGCTTAGCGTATAAAAAAATATTTCTCAAACAAAAAGTTGAGATTATAAAGAAACTATCGCAAGAGTTCAGTACAACTTTAATTCCATTAGATGCAATTTTTAAAAATGCGATAGAAAAAAGTTTACCAAACGACTGGACGACAGATGGAATACACCCAACAACAAAAGGGCACTTGCTAATAGCACAATCATGGATTGCTACGGCAAAAATTTTTTGCTAAAACAAGGACAACGGGCAGCGTTAAAAAAATAGCAACTCCCTTGGCAAGGGACAAAAGTTAGTGACCGTATTTATCCAAATGTGAACGGGTATAACCAAGATTTTGAATACCCATATTGAGAGAATTAATAACAAAGTAAAGAAACGATTTTTTAATATGGGTTATTTGATATAACTTACGAGAAGTTTCTAAACCATACTTCAATGCAAACGGTAAAAAATATTGAATAATCAAACGTCGATCCCCGTATCTATGAAAAAGGAAATGATTTGCATATCCATATCTAAAGTTCCGCGACCACAAAGCCGCAGGGGTTGTTGTGGAATGGGTATGGTGAAGCCCAGCTAACTCATTTGTCGCTAGCATCCACCCAAAATGCCTAATTCTACGAGATACATCCAGATCCTCCCCGGCACCACTAATTTGGATATCAAATCCACCTGCCTGTTTTAGAGCGTCAATACGAAAAATTGAACCCCCGGTACCGATTTGACTCGGATTTGCACTGGGAGCTAAAAAAACCAAATCACCCAAACTAAAAAAAGACGGAGAATAAAAAACATCACGGACACCTCGTGCCCCACCAACATCAGGGTTTTTCTCCATAAACTCTACATGTCTTCGCACGTAGTCCTTCCGTAACATCAGATCATCATCCTCCCAGATTATGTACTCACCCTCAGCATTATCCACAACTAATTGCCTAGCTGCTGCGAGTCCTTTACCAGTGTTGGAAGTTACAAAGGTAGGCATATCTATTTCTTGGGCAAACTTTAAAGCGACTGATAGGGTATTATCGGTGCTGTTGTCATCAATGATTACAAGTTTAATCATTTCATGCGGGTAATCCTGAGCGGAAATTGAATCAAAAGCAGTTTTTATAACTCGGGCGCTGTTCTTAACACATAAACCCACAGTCACTTTTATAGTCATGTCAAATTTCTCCATACCATTAACTAAAAGTTATGGCTCTGTCCGCGCCTTTGGATATGCAGATTTCACTTTAGCCTCCGGAATACCCGCAGCTATCAAAAAATCATCAAAGGAGGGATATAGTGGCTTTGAATTCATGAAATTATTAAAAGCTGAACCCAATTGCTTTTTGACGGGTAACGGTCCCCAATCACTGTCTCTTTGTAAAAAGATTGGAAATTCTTCCCAAAAACTCTCAACACCAGGAACCCGCCCAGTTTTTCTATATAACTCAAACGCATAAGTTTTTGCCTCCTCAACATACGCCTTTTTTCTTTTTTCAAAGTATTGCTCAATGCTCATGATAACTCTACAAGGATTGCCCGCAGCCACACAGTTGTCAGGAATATCAGTCGTAACTATTGAACCGGCACCTATTATTACATTTTTTCCGATCTTGACCCCCTTTAAAATCACCGTATTCACCCCAACAAAAACATTGTCTCCGATAACCACCTTGCCAGAAGAACAAAACATCTCACCATATTTCTCTCTAAGAACCGCCCAATCATAACCATGAGTACAAATTTGAACCCCCTGCGTAAAAACACAATTTCGCCCAATCTCAATTAGACAGGGTCTAGTTAGATCAACATTTCTACCTCCGGGAAAGAAAACGGTGCCATCACCTATTGAAACACCCTTTTTCCTTAAAGTTCTGATGTATAATTCAGAAGACAGAGCAGTGATTCGGTTTAAAATTTCAAAGGGTTTCATTTTCCTCACGGTAAATATTTTGTTGCTATAGCTTTAAGACTTTATTGATTTAGTTTCAGGTAAATGGTGATTACTTGGGGCCGTTGAGTCGCCATACTTCACTGTGTCCATTGGTGTAGATTAAATCGCTATCGTGCAAGAAGGGCGAGAGATCAGTTGTGTTTATTACAGTTGACGATTGGACAGTTATGATACCTTTTTCAACGTTTAGAGAGTTTAGGTAAATGAGGCTACCTTGCTCGGGAGATGTAATGTTAGCTAAGGGGAAAATTAGATTTTTTGAAACAAACCCGCGACTGATTATCGAGTTAAAACTTGATACTAAGTCACCATATACTACAGAATTAGCAGAATATTTAGCCAGCCAATCGCCACTATAAGCGTCGGGAACTTGGATATAATTGCCATAGAACTGCAGAGTTACCATCTGAACATCAGAAGTTTGCATTTGAGCGTAACCAATAGGCTGTGGATGTGCTGTTCCACCACCCACATAATTAGCTACTCCTGACTGCGAAAGGAAATAAGCACATAAAAGAATTGTTATGAGTAATATCGCCGCTTTTCCATGTTTGATTGTGAAAAGGCAGGATTTAATTCCGCGCAGTTTGTTGAGTGGAAAGCGAACTATGTTTAGGAGAACAAGCGCACCTATGGTAATGCAGGGGGCTAGTACTAGTAGACATATGGCGTAGAATCGGGTAAAATTCAGGGTTGCGGCTACTGTGGGGAATAGAAGGGAAAAGGCAAACAACAGTGAAGCAAGCAAAACGATTAGTCGATATTTGTTAGAAAACTCTGTTCTTCGCGGTAGTAGTATTAGTGCAAGAGCGCCCACTACTAAGGATAATGTAACTAAACCTGAAGTGGCCAAATTGATCCAGCTTGCAACACTAAAGACCTCTGGAATGCCATACATTACACCTGCATTTCCAGGTGCAGATATAGAATTGCCGAAATGTGTCAAGTTATTTAGTGCGTTTCCGGTGATGTCTATGAATGAAGTTAGGGTCGAGCCGGGGCTAAAAGCGGCCCATAGGAAGGAAAAGCCGGCAATTGATAAAACTGTAGAGGCGCTAAATGTATCGTCGAATTTGGGTCGAATGTTGGAAAAAATTACAATGATTGAAATTAACATTATGTAAACTATGGCTATTGTATAATGTGAAACGGCGATTCCAGCGCCAAAAATTATGAGAAGAAGTCGTTTTTTGCCCACCGGTACGGTTTTGTTTAGCCAGAGGAGGATCGAAAGCATAAGAAATAATTCCGCGACTATTTGCCGGTTAAGGCCGATCAGTTCTCCGAAAAAGGCGTTTATTGTAAAGATAAAGAAGAAGGTTGATAATAGTGCGATCAGTTTGCTTGTTTCGTTTTTGTAGATCCAGTATAAAGTAACGGGAACCAAAGAAAAGAGGAGGGGGTACAAGATTTTGAATAATAGCTCAGTTTTGATGTTCATCAGCACAGAATAAATTGAGGGCAACAAAGTGACAGACAGCATAGCGTTGTAGTCAAGGGTAGTCCGAAGTGCAGGGGTTAAATCACCAATAACCCCCCAATACCCGCGATCAAGGTTAAATCTAAAAACATAGTATTCGAGTTGGGCATCATCGCCAAGGACATAACCGGATAAAAACAAATTTATAAGAAGAATAGAAAGAGAAACTGAAAAAATCAGCAAGGGATAGTATTTGTTAGGTATAATTTTTTGATTGATAACACATAATGCACACAGGATAATTATCGTCAAATAAAAAAACAGTATGATAGGTACACTTTTGGATAATGCACCAATGAGGCCAAGAATGGGAAGAGTAGTTAATACAAAAAACAGCGGCAAATTTGATAAATTAAAAATATGATTAAGGGAAGTAGTTTCTAATGAAAAACCACGCCGCAAACCAATAAAGTAAACAGCTAACGTGAAACAGGTAATTGCCGCCATCATGGGAAAAGTGGTCAAAGGCGCAGAAAAGTTCAACAGCAAAGAAAGCTCATTGACTACCAGCCCAACAAGCATAGAAACAACAAGACTCAAGCCGACTGACAACAATAAAGTGATTATTGTACCGAGATCTTTTATTTGTAAAGTTTTAAGGACCACAAAACCAGGAACAAAGATCAAATAAGCAAAAACTATGATACCGCGCACAAGAGAAATATCTAATAAAACTACCAACCACAACAGTAAAGTTAGAGCCGGTATAATCAAAACATCTTTTCTTAGGCTCAAATCAATCATACAGCCAACACCCTCCCACATTCATACAAATTAATATTTGAAGTAAAATAGAATTTATTTTCCTATAACGCCACCTTTGTCGTCTATTGACCGAAGACAATTAACAAGGTTATTCTGCTCAACATTAGCATTATAATAAACCCCGGAGAAAGAATTAATAAAAATCCCAATCGCTGATTCAACAGTGTTACCTACAACCAGGGCATTCTTGGATCCAGAGGTGAGCAATATTGCAGGAACACCTGAACTCTTTTGCATAACAATTGTGTTATTGCAAACCGTAACATCGGTTGTATTATACAAGAATATCGCTGGACCACTCGATGAACTGCTAGATGGGGTGGTTAAATGATTAAAAGCCACAACATCATTTGTTGAAACATACGAGGCAATTCCACTAGATAAATAAAAATTTTTTATACCTCGGTAGTCTATGCCCCAATTAGAAACCTTGTTCTGTGTAATGTTATTAAATCCAATAATTTCAGCAGATGCAATTCCGGTATTAACATTAGAAATGGTGTTGCCTGAAACGGTGTTGCGTATTCCATCTAGTACGATACCCACGCCGCAGTTATTTATGGTATTGTTGATTATTGTAAGACCGACCAATCGACCGATTTGGATGCATTCATTTGCTATGCCCCAGCTAGCGTTTCCGCCTCCGCCAAGCATGCCGTCCATGTCGTGAATGTAGTTGTTGATAATGAGGGCATTTGTGTTTGATACAGATATTCCAACGTCGCTTGAATGTGCGACTTCGTTGCCCATAATTATGCCTCCTTCGCCTGCCCAAAAACAGATACCGTTCCAGCTGTTGTAGAGAAAAGTACAATTTATTACGCTAGCGGGACGTAGGTTTGGTAGGTCGCTACCATAGTTGACGCCATACATTCTGCAATTGGTGATGGTACAGTTTATTATTTGGAGGTTGTCGCAGTTGTATCCTGAGATGCCGTTTCCAAACATGTTTGTGCCATAGCCTGGAGATTGGTTTTGGTTTAGGGCGTTGCCGTCGATGGTCCAATTTATCAGTGCGACATTGGATGAGTTTAAAATGGTAAAGATGGTTATGTTTTGGCGGTCTGGAATTTTTAGGATGGCCCCATTTTGGAATATAACGTTAACATCGCGGAGGTTTTTTACGTGTATGCCGCCATGGTCTCTTCCAGGGGATCCTGTGATGTAGTATGTTCCAGATGCTACGGTGAGATTGCCGCCGGTTTGTGCTAGGGATTTAAATGCGTTTCCGAATGCTTCGGTTGCATTTGTGCTTTGGTAGCCAATGGTGCCGGAAGAGACGTTTTTTACACAAATGTATGCACCGTTTTTAAAGATTTCATAATTTCCGGTGTTGGATGTAGTAGACATACTTGATGAAAGCATATTGGATGTAGGCATAATTGTTGCAGGTATGATTGTTCCTGTACTGGATATGGTTACACTTGAAGTTCCCGAAGCAAAAACATAGGAGATAACGAGTGTGCCAGAAATAAGGAGCAGAACAGAAACTATTACTAGTACGCCTTTCTTCATTGCCAATCACCACATTGCTAACTCACGGAGCGCTAATTTTCTTAAAATTGAACCAACAGCTAATAAATCTTTCATTATTTCAAACAAAAATTATTTAAACAACACATTAACTAATAACATTAATTTTTTATATAAAAAATTGAAAAAATAAACCATTATATTAAATAAAATATCAAATAGATAGAAGATATTGTTCAACTGCGTCTCCGACTTTTTCCCAAGTGTAACCAGACTGGATCAGCTGTCTACCGCTTTTTCCCCAATCACCAAGTTTGTCCCCATGACTATAGGCATATTCAATCGATTGGGCAATTTCAGCCGGATTAACTAATCGGATATAAACACAGCAAGCATCATCGCCCACAACAATCCTATTTGCCTCAATATCTGTTGCCAACACCACTTTTTCCATCGCCATATATTCGAGAAGATTCAAAGCATTTTGGAACCGCCAATAAGAATTATTTGGTAACGGAACCAGCCCAACATCACTTAAAGCGATGAATTTTGGAACTTCTTCAAAAGGAACAGGAGCATGGATAATTACATTATTTTGAAGCCCCAATTGCTGAATCAGACCTTTTAATTGAAGCAAAGTAGGCCCATCTCCAAGAAGCAACAGCACAATATCAGGATTTTTTTGTGTTACAATTTTAACAGCTTCAATAGTTTCGGTTAACCCTCTTGTGGGTGAAAAAGCACCGTGATAGAATACAATAAACTTGTCATTTAGACCAAGCTGTTCCCCAAGTTTGACCCCCTCCGCATGAACACTAGACGGGTTAAAGAGATCCAAAGAAACCCCGTTTGTCCAAACACCCACCTTGCTGGGATCCAAATAGAATTTTCTGCACACCTCCGCTCTCATTAAGGAGGTAACAATAACAATACCTGAGAATAGCCTCTTAGATATAAAAACCGAAACATTAAACAAAAATTCCAGTAAACGCGCACGCAACCCAATTACTTCAACGGGAGTACTTCTAACATCGAGAACAAATTTTACTCTCGCAATTTTTGAAAACAAAAGCGTGGGAACAGAACTAAGAACAGAAATTTCAGGATCCATTACAATATAGTCGGGCCTCTTAAGCAGTACATGCAGGGGTAAAAAAAAGACTAAAACAAACGCCCAAATAAAAGGGGAAATAACGGGCACATATCGTATGGGTATGGCAATAAGTTTTATACGCGAATCAGGCATCTGAAAGTGCGCTCTAGAAGTTACTCCCACCAAAGTAGTACTATGACCTCTCTGGGCAAGGGTTTTGAGTATTTCCAGCTCCCTTGTCTTATGCATATCAGTATCTAAGGTAAGCGCACTAACAAAGCTTATTTTGAGTTTTTTGCAGGACAACATAATTCCCCTGAGTTACCAAGATTTTAAACAAACAATCCAAGAAACATGTTATGCATTTATTTCATCATATGCTTTAATGTATTTATGAATTGTAACTTTAATATCATACGCGCGACGAGCAAACACCTTTATTTCACGTGATCGGTACAAACTATGTTCACTGGTTTCAACTAATTTATCAGCTAAGCCCTCTAAATCATTGGCAAAGATACCATATTTTCCATTTTCAGTTAACTCTAACGAAAAAGGAAGATTTAGCATAATTGGAATCTTTCCCAAGCACATACTCTCAAGAAGTATCATAGGACAAGCTTCATAGATGCTTGGAATCGCAACATATTTACAGAGTTTCATGCTTTGGATCAATTGTTTTCTTGTAGTAAAGCCCTTGAGCTCAATATTAGTTAACCCTAATGCATGTATGTTTTTTTGCATTGTATTATAGAGTGGCCCGGTGCCATGCACAATTATTTTCAAGTTTGATTTTTTCTTTTGTAACAGGTGCGCCAGTTTAACTATATCAAGGGCCCCTTTTCGCCAAAAGAGACGACCGGCAAAAAGAATAACATCGTCAGATTCAGAAATAGAGGGATCCACTTGTTCGTATTCTTTATCAAGATAATCTAGATTTACACCGTTATGAATACTTTGTATTTTATTTCCATGCACTTCACCCATTTCTTCGATCAAGTCAGCCCTTAGGGCTCTTGAAACTGAAACTGCCTTATCAGAGTGCTCGAGTTCTTTTAGATAAATTTGATGCCAGACCGGATATCCGGCTAAAAAGGCGTAAAAGTCTCTTAGACTTCCGCCGCGAAAAACAGATCGAACCGCAGCTGTTTTTTCCATCATGGGGCTTGTATGGAAGGTGACTAGTACGGGGGCTATTTTTTTTAGATGTTGGATTGCGGGGTATGTACAACAGCTTTGTCCGTGAACAACGTCAATTTTACCTTCTTGAACTATTTGAGATATTTTTTTCATATTTAGGAGTTGAAAGTTGGTGAATCTTAGAGGTATGTTAAGGTATGGTAATCGGGTTATTTTTATTCCGTCTTCGACGGTTTGTTGTGATTGCCAGACTCCAATAGAGTTGGGCGATTTCGGAATGCCAGTTATAACTTTGACGGTGATTCCTTCGCGTATGAGACCTTGTGCTAATGCGTGAGCAAAGGTTCCTTGGCCGCCAAAAATATAGGGAGGATATTCGTGAGACAAGATAGCGAGGTTCATATGAGCATCCACGGTTTTAAAACTGTTTGTTGATAGTTTTCTGTTTCTTAATCTTTAAAATAGAAATCTTTCATTTCACAGCGATTTTTATGTCCGTTTGGACATCTGACTTGGTTGCCGCCAAAATCTAATTTCGCGAATCTTTGTTTGTTACATCTAATTGCTGACCAAAACTCAACGTTACAACTTTTACATTTAACAAATAATTTTGACATATTAGCCATTAATTTTCACATTCCCCATTACTGTTAAGATTATTAACCTTTTTCCTCAATATACTCTCTAGAAAACTTTCATACCGTCTTGCATGACTTTCCCAGGAGTTTTTCTGAGCGTATTTATAACCTCTTTCTATTTTTGATGAAAACACCAAGGGATCTGCAACTATCTTCAAAAAGATCTCCATCAGCTCTTCAGCAGAATTAAAAATTGTTAACGCATCACCATATTCATGCTCAAGCTCCGAATTTGGTAATGACAAAACAGGCTTACCACAAGCAAAATATTCAAGAAGTTTTAAAGGTCTTGTTAGGTTTTTCGCCATTTTTCTAAGAGGCAAAACACAAACATCCGACGCATTAAGGTATAACGAAACCTGTTTGTGATCAACAAACCCTGTTTGAAGAATATCATTTTCAAACCCCACAAATCTATTATTATTTTGAGTTACAAGATGACCTCCAACAATTTGGAACACCGAAGGTATCCCCAGACAATTTAGCCTATGCGTAGCCTGCGCAACCACATCAAGATCATACCAACTCTCAACAGTTCCAGTGTAGGTTATGACGAATTTTTGCTTCAACTTCTCTAAGCCCAGTCTTTCTTGAGCAACGTTTCGCTCCATAGGCTTAAACACCTCAAGATCAACTCCATTGGGTATAAGAGACAAATTTCTAACACCCGCGCTATCAGTTAACCAATTCGCGAAACTTTTAGAAACCGTCACCACACCATTAGCTTTATTTAAATTCCATCTTGTAATGCCCAAAACAACGCCTTGTACTAACGATTTTGAAAACTGATTATCATAATAAGAGGACGCCGACTCGGGAAAATGGTCAAGATAATCACAAACCAGAGGAACACCATGAATTTTGCCCAACAACGCAGCCTCTGCACCCGTCAATATATTGGCAAAAACAATGATATCTATTTTACAAGACTTCAAAATATTTTCAATTAATGCAAGATGATTTGAGGCATTAAGTGCATAATATAAAGATAGGTCCCGAATAGCTACACCATTAGCTTCATGAACAATAGCCTTCGATTTCCTAGGTGTATTCCATAATGGGCTTGGATACCTAATTACGTGGATTTCATGACGGTCTGCCAATCGCTCAAAGATTGAGTGGAGCCTTGAGGAGACTGGAAAGTTTAACCAATCGTTAGCAGGAACCAAAAGAATCCGCATTAAAGAAAATCATCTCGCAAAAGCCCATTTTAATTATACGGATTTGTTGTGAAATCTTATGGGTTTAGCAGGATTGCCGGCCGCTATGCAATTTGGAGGAATATCTCTAACCACAACTGAACCTGCACCGATTACGCTGTTTTCACCAATAGTTACTCCTGCAAGAATTATACAATGCAGACCTATTCGGGCACCTTTCTTTATTTCTACTGGACAAAACCCTTCGTCTTGAATATTTGCCATAAGAAAAGAATGTGAAAGAATCAGGTCATATCCGGACATAATGACGTCATCTTCAATAACAACCAAGTTTTTAAAAATGGTATCTATCCAGATATTGCTACCAAACTCAGCCACATTCCCGATCCGAACCCCGGCGCGTCTATACATGGCTATACGAACACTCTTAGACGGCGCATACATACCCAAAAAAACTTTTAATGCATCAATCAAGTTATCCCCTCATTAAGGCAGTGTTTTTTTCATTATTTTTATTTTTTTATACCCTCAATAAACGTTTTGAGTATAACACCCATTATTCTAGTCCCATCTCTGAAAGTGTTTAAATTAGAAACACCACTATATCTTAAGTCTTCAAAACTTGGAACTTCTTTGACAACCATTCCAAGCAGGGTTGCTTTTGTACAGATCTCAGTCTCAATTTCAAATCCAGTGCTAATTAAAGCAGGGATCAATTTATTTATCGCATTTTTGCTAAAGGCCATATATCCGTAACATAAATCGGTATATCGGGTTAGAAACAAAAAGTTGAAGGTAAACGTAAGAAGGGTATTCCCCACCCGCCGAATTAAACTGAAATCTTTTGAGCCCCCCTTAGCAATAAAACGAGAGCCTTTTGCGATATCAGCACCACCCCTAATCGCATCAACAAACACAGCTAGTTCCTGAGGAGACATTGAGCCATCGGCATCTAAAATAATCACTGCATCAAAGTCAAAACGACTATCTTCAAACCCCTGCCTTAACGCGTTACCCTTGCCCTTTCCTTTTTGACGAATAACCTTAGCGCCAAGCTTTTCAGCATATTCGGCAGTTTTATCAACAGAATTCCCATCAACTACTAAGATATCCTTATAACCATTCCGTTTGATCTGCGGAATCACTCGGACAACATTTTTCTCTTCGTTTATTGCAGGGAGGATTATCCTAACTTTGAATGTATTGCCCAACTGTTATAGTCACCGGAGGCAAATAAAGAAAGCAAAGAGAAGAGAACAAGCGTATTAACAGTTACTTCGCTTGGGGGAATATTGTTTTTAAGGCAGTATCATTTCGTTTAACCACCAATCAGCCTAAGAAGACCTACGCAACCAAGTCCAGTCCCAAATCCACATATCTTCCGTGATACTCAAAAAGACCCAACGCACTATTGTATAGATAGAGTTCAAAAACAAGTTTACCATAGAAATCTTGGGTTGTTTGGTTCCAAGTCGTAGAGTGTCCATCAAGGGCTATGTTAACATTATTTAGCGATAGATAATTAAAATTAATAGTAGAATCATCAATAGTGTAATCGAAAGAAAAATCTATAGGCAACATAACGGTTTGCTTATCAGCAACAAAAACATTCATAGCATAAAGTACGGGTAAAGTGCTGGGTGTTTGCCCAAAAACGTCTGGACCCTCAAGGGACTGATTACGAAATTTTGTTTGAACTAAATAGTAACCGCATGAACCTAAATTATTGCTTATCCCCAAAAAAATCCGATAGTCACCGTTATTCGTTACAGTATGTGGATAGTTTTCAACCTTTTGATTTGACCCAAGAAGACAAAACTCTGTAAAAGACTCAGTTTGCGGAAAAACTAGAACCCTTTGTACCGCAGGTGAAGCCACAAACAATGTAAGGATTGCTACAATAACAAAAAAAATGACCTTGAATCGAGACAGATCAATCTTTAGTTTAGGGGCCTTCGTTTTTAAATAAAACCAAACAACTAGACTGGCTCCAACAACACCAAACGCTCCAGCGATTGATCCCAAGTTTAGCAGAAAATTTGTTTGTTGCATTTGGCTCGCTGTATCTCGAAGACTATTTGCGTGGGGGATAAAATCGGCGAGGACATTTTGGACTTGCTGGGCATAATCGTTTGCTAAAACAGTATTGCTTTGTGCGTTGGATAGTTCTGCTCTAGATAGAAGTAACCCTGCAGTGTTAAGGGTTTCTTGCAGGCTTGTTATGTTTGCTCCAGCGGCTTCAGCTTCTTTTGCAACACTATAACATGTATTAAGCGTATTTTGGGCTAAAGTAATAGAAAAGTTATCATCTTTTTGGGCAGACGCAAAACTACAGGGCAACATTATGAGAGCAACTATAAGTAAGCCTAATAGGATGGTTGTATATTTTGAGCCGTTCCATTTAACCCACATTTTTTGTTCATCTCGTACTTTGAGAAGCTACCAAATTTGTAATTACTACTACTAATCCCTTCCTGAAGGAAGCGGAGATGAAAAATTAAATATAGCTATCTTTACCTAGATCCTTTCTCCTTCTTCCCCTGCTGAGCAATATAAAGAATATTCCGAAAACATCTGACAAGAAGCCCGTAAATAAAAAGAGAAAAAAAATAAAAGGTGCAGCTTAGCGGATAGCGTTCTTTACGCTGGCCACTACATGAGAAACATCTTTGTTGGTTAATGCTGTGTGCATGGGCAGTGTTATGGTTCTTGCCAAAACATCTTCGGCGTCTGGAAGCGCCAATCCCTTTGTTTGGGAACGATAAACGGTTTGCATATGACAGGGCGGATAGAAGACGGTTCCAGTTTCTACTCGGTTGTTTAGGAGGGATTTTTGAATTTCCGCTTTATTCATATCTGGACCAAGAATTAGTGGATATTTATAGTAGCTACAACGGCTGTCTTTTGGAACTCTAATGGTACTAAGCCCGTCTATTTGATCAAACGCTTCATTGTAAACATCAGCAATCTGGTTTCTTCTGGCCACGAATTCTTCAACGCGTTTCATCTGATAGATCCCTAATATGGCCGCTATTTCGGGTAGCATCATATGGCGGCCAAGGTTCACAAAATTGGTTTTCCCCGGACCGGAACCGTAATAACTGTATAGCCGTGTGTAATCGGCTAATTCTGTGTTGTTTGTCACAAGCATGCCGCCCTCGCCAGTTGTAGTGACCTTTGTAGGCGTGAAGGCAAATATCGCCGCAGCACCAAACGTTCCAGCCTTTTGCTTGGATATAGTTGCACCCATTGCATGGGTAGCATCCTCTATTAAAAAGAGGTTGTTGTTCTGGCAAATTTCTTGGATTTCTTTTAAATCCGAGTTAGGAAAACCAGCAATGTGAGTAACGATAACACCACAAGTTTTGTCAGTTACCTTCCTATAAAGATCCGTAGGGTTCATCGATAGAGTTTCTTTTCGGATATCAGCAAAAACAATTTTTCCACCAGCATAAAGTACACTGTTTGGAATCGAGATGAAACTATTAGTCGAGACTATAACTTCACGATCTTTAACTTTATAGTATTGAAGCGCAGTTTCCAGTGCACTTGAATCAGAATCCAAGGCCACAGCATGCTTAATACCCAGATAGTCCGATACCATTTTTTCAAAGATTTTTAGGTTTTTACCGTTTCTTAGTTGGCCTTTCTCTAAGACAACCGCCAAATCGGAAAGAATAGCAAAGATGTCTTCTTTGGGAAAGAAGGGCCGAGAAGACCTAAGGATTTCTTGAGACAACTCTTGCTTACACCTCTAATAACAATAGTTTACCGTGAATATATGGAATTTTTCATCAATGATCGCATGAATTATTTTCCAAGCAACTAACCGGTATAACTTTTGGAAAATAAAGCTAAAGGGGATTACAACTCTTTTCTGATCGATGGCACGCAAGTACAGCCGCCCATTATTTTTTAGAACAACCCACTTGTGAACGTCCTCTCTGTAGAGAAGTTCATTAAACCACGAGGGACATTGTATATAGCCATGTTTAGAAATGCGCTTTAACTCTTTAAACAGTTTCCAAGGTTCATCCATGTGTTCAATCAAGTAGTAACTTGTAACAAAATCGAATGCCTTATCTTTAAATGGGAGATGCTTAGAATCGCACAAAATAAAGGGCCTGCCATCAGTTACCAAAGCCTTCATTCTTCGGTCTGGAACGGGATTGGCGTTTAGGTCACATAAAACGTTAGCTAAGGGGAAAGGATTAGCGCCACAGGCTACATCGAGAACTAAGTTAGGAACTTTTTGGGGATCAAATTTTTTGCATTGAATTTTACCAAATTTGAATCGATCTAATTCTGATTCGCGGATAGGGATTCTTGAACATTGGCTGTTTTGGCTTAGAGGTTTATTTCTACTTTCCATCGGATAACCTCGATAAACAAGTATTCAACGAATCAACTACATAGGCGGCTGTTTCGTTGGTTATTCCTAAATGGATAGGTAAACACAAAACGTCTTTGAGCACCGCCTCTGAAACAGGCAAGTCCCCTTCTTGGGTGTTAAAATTTGACATGTACCAAGGGTGAAGGTGGCAAGGAGGATAATATATGCTACCGGTGTCGATTCCAAAATCATTTTTTAGGGCAAAGGCCACTTTGTTTCGGTCGATGCCGTTGAGTCTTATGGGATATTTATAGTAGCTATGTCTTATGTTGCTGGGTGTTTGAAACAGCGATATGTGTTTGGTTTTAGCTAAATAACGTTCATAATATTTAGCGATTTCATTACGTTTCTCTATAAAATTTTCCAAATTTGCCAGTTGGTATTTGCCAATGATTGCGGTTATCTCGCTCATACACCAATTATCCCCAAGCATAACCATGATCCGGTCTGGATTAAGACCGTGATCGCGCATTTTTTGTGCGGTAACAGCCAGTTCTGAATTGTTGGTTGTGATCATGCCACCTTGGCCGGTTGTCATTACTTTAGTAGGGTAGAAAGAAAAAGCGCCGCCGTCGCATAAATTGCCGGCTTTTTTTTGGTCAATCACTGCACCGTGAGCATGAGCAGCATCCTCTATTAAGAATAAACTGTTGTCGCGGCAGAATTTTTTTAATTCATTGATTTCTGGACATATCAGCCCTGCAATGTGAACGACGATAATTCCCGCAGTTTTAGGGTTAATTTTTCTTTTTACATCTTCGGGGTCAATGCACAACGTTTCTGCATTTATATCAGCAAAAACGGGCTTGCCGCCGCAAAATAACACAGCCGTTGGTGTCGCAACAAAAGTGTTAGTTGGAACAATAACTTCTTTATCCTTAACATCAAAAAATCTAAGCATAATCTCAAGAGCCGCGGTTCCCGAATTTAGCGCTATAGCATGTTCGGTTTGGGTGTATTGAGCAAAATCTTTTTCAAACCCCTTTACGTGGGGTCCATCAGTTAATATACCGCTTTTTAAAGCAGACTTTATCTCGCCTGCAATGCTATTTATACTTTCTTCATCAAAATAGGGTGTAGCTGAAAAAACTCTTTTTTGATTTAACATTTTATTCCTCCATCAATGATCAGGCTGGTTTGGCTATGCCACGGTACACCCCCAGTACAAAAGAGATAATCTACAACTGAGAGATTAGGGATGTATTCTCCGTGTAGTTGCCGATAAATTGGATATTTGAAGTCTTGGTAAATAAGCTTTATGCCTTCTTCTTCAAACCGCTTCTCATCCAAATAGTTGCGCGCACCATCTCCAGAAAACTGAACCGTTCCACCAAGAGCTTTACATTTAGAAAGCGCAAGCTCACCTTTTTCTCCAGATGCGTTAAGGGAAGACGCCATCACCAATGGCGTTTTAATATCTAAGAAATCCATTATCCCACGCAGTAGATGCAAGTTTAGATCGATTAACAAAGTCCAATCTCGACTGTATGCATCCCTGAAAAAATCACAGTATTTACTCCAGAAAGGGGCAACCAAATAATTATGTTTTAAAGTCAACCAATGTCGCTTGGTCCAATTGGGCTCAGCACTATTGGATATTTTCACTTGATTGATTAACTGAGGTTTACCCACATGCTCTATGGGCACGGTTAGCCATTTCGCCTTATCTTGAATTTTAACTTTATTTCGATTAGTCAACCCTTGCTGTTCATATTGAACATTATCTTCTATTATAAAAATATCTGAATGCAACATTTTATCAAATAAGCCCAACCAAGGCAGATAATTAGGCTGATGACCAGATACAATCAAGAGCTTTCCCACTCAGGGCAAAGCCGTTTCTATATACCTAACAACTTCAAATGCCTCAGCGGCACCAAGCCCAACTTGACTTCCTCGAAAAGAGGATAAATTAATCATAGATTCATATGCAAGATACCGTTTTTGTTTTTGAGTAAGATGGCATTTTAAAGCATCAGATTTTGACTTAACATGATCAGATATATCTACAAAATAAACAGGATTAAACGCTCCAGCAACTCTTGGCGTCTCATAAGCAAGTAACCGCGAGACATTTCTAAATGCAGATAAAGAATGCCAAGCCACCTGTCTATGATCCTGATGCAAATCATGTATAGTATGAGTCAAAACCGTTTCAGGTTTTGTAGCATTGTACAAATCTTCAAGAAAATCAATAACCTTGCTTGAATTCGGAATCTCAGTATCGGGAAAGTCACCAAAATGAATCTCTTCCACACCCAAAATAGCCAATGCCTTTTTGCTTTCTAAACACCTCTGAGAGGGATTACCACTTTTCTCACCTCTAGTGAGAAAAATAGCTACCACTTTTTTGCCGGCCGTTATTGCAGCGCGTATAGTTCCACCACAACCCAGCTCGACATCATCTGGGTGTGCACCGACCGCGAGTATTACATTAGACCTCAGGACCAAACGCTGACACCTTCAACTGCCCCTAAGCTAATCTTGCAAATATAAAACAAGATATTCCCAGATTTTACATATATCAAGGGTTATACAATATTGCAGCCCAAATAAAGCACACATTAACAAGAACCACTCAAAACCAAGCTATCAAACCAACAGGGACAAAGTACCCTACCCAGAATCGATGCATTATAAAATATAGAAATAAACGCCACAATAATTTTAAATGATCAGAGAATGTAAATAATAACGACCAAGATCCATCACCAGTTCCAGAAATTAGTTCGCACATCGTTTGTTTTGGATTTCATGTTTACCACCATTTGAATATCTTTGGTGCTAAGCTTAAACAGACCCCTTAATTGCAGAGTTACGCCCTCTGTCACTTATGATAAGGGGGTTAAACATTTCGAGCAGTATGGCGCGAGACAAGTTGGTTGTTGTGGAATCAGAGGAGATATGCTTCTCTTGATCACCACCTTTGGCGTCTTTGCGTTTGAATGTAAACACTATGGCTATGATTTCTACTATAAATATGGCAACATGTACAATGGTCCAGTTGTCTACCATCGCCAACGTGCGGCTCATGTCCTCGGTGAGCAGAAATACAACAACCCCTGCAATGGCCATAACAAGCGTCGTGACTAGCCATATATTCATGTGTTGCTTCTGCTTTTTATCTTCAGACTTTTCACGGTTGTACGCTACCACATATGGTGCATCCTTTCGCTCACTCGTCTGCTTCTGCGTCTTTTTCTTTCGCAACAATACATAAACCATCACAATAGCCGCCAATATGACACCCGCCACACTTAACACCAGATTCATAAGCGCCCAAACAGGCAAAGGCTCAGGAACCACAACAGAAGGCTCAGGACCAACCGACGGCGAAGGACTCACCGGCGAAGGACTAGGCGTTGGAACACTAGGAGAAGGAGAACTAGGAGACGACCCACCAGAAGAACCACCCGGCACATACTGCGCAACAACAGTAATATCCTCAATCACACCAACAAACACACGATCCCAACCACTAAAAACATAACCCAACCGAAACGGACTCACCGGAGCAACAGCACTAC
>JAIRTW010000041.1 GCA_031254875.1 Candidatus Bathycorpusculum termitum | reverse complement strand
TGCCATGCTATGTTCCCGTGTCGGCGTTTCGCTTTTCGGTTAAGCAGTTGGTTTCTTTGGTTATCGTCAAAGGCAGGTCCTATTCTGCTTCTTATCGGGCCCTATCTGGGCGCACTGCCCAAGTATTCGCCTGATTTGAGTCCATAGAGTTGGCGTGGTCAAAGATGAAAACGATGCTTCGTAAGTTGAAGTCTAAAGCGGAAGAAGAATTGCAAACGGCTCTTCTACGTGCATTTAAGTGGATCTCAGAAAAAGACTTTCAAACTACTTCAAACACTGTGGATATGTCTCAATTTAAAATCAAAATGCTATAGTTCACAAATAGCATTGGAATGAACAAACTACATAAAGATATCGTATATTAGGACATTACCGATTATTTTTTCTCTAATTTCTTTTGATGTGGGATTGGGCAATACAAACACCACAGCTGCAATACACACCGCCAATTATATAGTTAACTAAAAGTTACACTGCTATACAACTGGCGCCGGGGAAGGGACTCGAACCCCTGCGGGCACGAAGCCCACCAGCTTTCTTGCCATTTCTGGCTCTTGGCCTCTTTTGTTTGATCTCGAGGCTGGCGCGATAACCACTCCGCCACCCCGGCTCCGCAGATAACTTTGTGGTCCTCTCTAAAAGAGTTTTCAGTCCGCAAACACGCGAATTTTTGTCTTTGGTAAACAGAATAATGAATTAGTGTAAAAGATACGTCATAAAGTATAAGAATAGGGGTGTTTCCTTATTGGGAAGCTGGTAGTGAATTAGCGTGAACGTTCCTAAAGAAATTAACACGTACTGTCCTAAATGTAAAACTCACACCGTGCACACGGTCAGTCTCTATAAGGCGGGTAAACGCCGGGCGCTTGCCGCCGGAGAGAGAGCCCACGCACGTGAAAAAACAGGATATGGCGGTCAAAAATATCCGTTGCAGCGCGAGTTTGCCAAAACCACCAAGAAGCAGACTCTTCGTTTAAAATGTAAAATCTGCAATTACATGTATCATAAAGACGGTATCCGTCTAAGAAAACTCCAGATACAATAAATAATTTAACAGGAGAAAAAAATATGTCTGAATGGAATAAACTCATCCCAAAACCCCGAAGCGTCTTTTTGCGTGTTAAATGCCAGAAATGCGGTAACGAGCAGCTTCTCTTCAGCAACGCGGTTAACATCATAACCTGCAACGTATGTGGCATAACCTTAGCTGAACCCAGCGGCGGCAGAGCAAAAATCAACGGCGAAGTTCTCTCGGTTCTCGAATAGGAGACAAAAGCCAATGGCTGAGCGTAAGCCGCAGTGGCCCGAAGTCGGTGACCTCGTCATCGCCACCATAGAAACTGTTACAGATTATGGCGCTTACGCTAAACTCGACGAATACGACAAGCGGGGGCTTCTTCATGTCTCCGAAATATCTTCATCTTGGATCCGCAACATCCGCGATTTCGTGCGGGAAGGACAAAAAGTAACGTTAAAAGTTCTTCGCGTGGCTCATGAAAAAGGCCATATCGACCTCTCTTTGCGCCGAGTTACCAAACGGGAACGTATAGAAAAGGTTATGTCCTGGAAGAAGGAACGTAAAGCAGACGCACTGCTTCGTGGAGTCGCCGAAAAACTCGGCATGTCCAGCGCGGAAGTTTACAATAAAGCTGGAGTTATAATCGAACAGAAATATGATCTATACGAAGGCTTCGAAAAAGCGGCAGTGGAAGGACCTGAAGCATTAATTGAAATCGGTGTCCCTGAAGATGTAGCCAAAGTTTTCAACGAAGTCGCGCAGGAACGTATCCACGTTAAACTCGTCAAAGTCCGTGGTGTACTCGAAATCCGTGCCATGAAACCCAACGGTGTACGGGTCATCAAAGAAGCCTTCCACAAAGCTAAAGCTGAAAAAATCAAGGACGCAAAACTTACCTTCTATGTCATCGCTGCCCCAAAATACAGTATAGAGGTGCAGGCGGAGAATTATAAACGTGCTGAAGATGTTATACAGAAAACCGCAGATAACATTGTAAACTATATCGTCAAAGCAGGCGGTCAGGGCGGCTTTAGAAGGGAGAAATAGTGAACTGGCAGTTACGCGAATGCGTGAAATGTGAAGCTTACACCCTCAACAAGACTATCTGCCCAGTATGCGGGGGAGATGTACGGGTTCCCCATCCCGCAAAGTTTTCTCCCGACGATAAATATCTCAAGTACCGTATGGCTGCTAAAAGGAGCCAACAAACATGAAGGAAACATACATTAAAGAATTCAATCAAATCCAGCCCAATAACCCTGTGCTTATTGAAGGCCTCCCCGGATTGGGGTTGGTCGGAAAAATCGCATTGCGCTATCTCATCAAACAGCTCAAAGCCAAGAAAATCGCTTACCTCTACTCGCCGCATTTTCCCTACTTCGTTTTAGTTAACAAAAAAGGTGATGTACGGCTTCTGCGTGGCAGTTTCTACTATTACCAAAACCCAAAAGGTAATGACATAATTCTCTTTACAGGCGACAGCCAATCCCAAACCATTGAAGGACAGTACGAAATCGCCGACCGCATGCTGGACTTCAGCGAGAAATACGGCGTGAAAGTCATCGCAACCATCGGCGGCTACCGCGTAGAACCCCAAGAGAAACCCCGCGTCTACATAGCTGCAAATGACCAAATCATTCTGAATCGAGCACTCCAAGGCGGCGCAACACTTAGCGCAACCGGAAGCCCTATCGTAGGCACCGCCGGACTGATTTTGGGCTTAGCAAAATTCAAAAAAATAAAAGCTATCTGCCTGCTGGGAGAAACCCGCGGTTATCTCCCCGACCCTTTAGCCGCTAAAAGCGTTCTCGAAGTCCTCAAATCCACCTTCAACTTTGACTTAGACCTCAAAGGCTTAGACGATGAAATCACCAAAGCAGAAACCATGGTCACAAAACTCCAGCAGATCGAAGTTAAACGCGCCCTCGAAGCTGAAGAAACCCGCAAACAAGAAGACAAAAAAACCACCTACATCTCCTAAACCTTTCATATAACCCTGATTTTAGTCGTCTGGTTGTCACCAAACGGTAAACCCGACCGCTAGTCTTCTTTGTTGTTAGCTACTGGATGTTGCTGTTATATTTTATTTTCAGCTATTCCAGCTACAACAGTTGTTTTCATCAAACCGCTGTTTATGTTTTCTTTAAACATCCTTCACGTGGTTCATAGATTGTGCCCTCACGTAGCAATTGTCCAATCATGCGTTCGATTTCGCTTCTTGGAATCTTGTGCTTTGTCTCAAGCTCATTAACCAATATATCCCGTTCAACAATGCCCGTCACTTTTTCCATGTCCATAATGGTTGAGAGCACGATGCCTAAACGGTCGCGGATACTCTTGGGGCGTCCAGTCATGATTAAATCGATGTCAACTTTGAAGCTGGACATATCAATACCAACTTCTTCCAATGACCGCTTCATGATGGCTATGGCGGCCTCAGCATCTTCAGGTGTAACGGTGGGCCGTAGGGCAACGCGGGCTCTGGCTTCGGCGATGCGTACCAGTGATTCGAGCTGGCGGGCGGTGATGGCTACGGGTGAGCCCTCTGATTCGCTGGCGGAACGCATAGCTAAGTAAAAGTCGCTTAGCCGCTTTAGAGCCTCCTCGCTGAGTTCAGGCTTAATGCCCTTAGCGTAGCTGATATATTTGCGAAGCAATTCGGAGTCAACTTGTACTTCAACTGGGCTCAACCCCCGTCGGTGCATCTCTAGAATATGGCGTGACATTTTGCTGTCCGCTTCCTTGTTGGGAACATCCCGTAAAACAAAGATTAAGTCAAATCTGGAGAGTATCGTAACTGGCAGAGAAATATTTTCTGCAACAGTGCGATTGGGTTCATACCTGCCAAGCGATGGGTTTGCGGCTGCGAGCACCGCTGTTCGGGCATTTAGAGTGGCGACGATACCTCCTTTTGCGACTGAAACTGTGTGCTGTTCCATGGCTTCGTGAATGGCAACACGATCTTCAGGACGCATCTTGTCCATTTCGTCGATACATGCTATCCCTTTGTCGGCTAACACCAGTGCACCCGCCTCAAGTGACATGCTTCCGCCTTTCTCGCGAACAACGGCGGCAGTTAAACCGGCCGCGGTGGTGCCTCTGCCTGAGGTGTAGAGACCTCTTGGAGCTAAGCGGGAGACATACTGGAGCATCTGGCTTTTGGCGGTGCCCGGATCTCCGATGATGAGAGCGTTCATTTCGCCTCTGATGTTGACGTCAGGGAGGGTTCTGGATACTCCGCCAAAGAGCAGGTACATGACGGCTTCTTTTAGATGCTCATTTCCAAAAATGGAGGGTGCGATGGAGCTCATGATTTTCTTATGTACCATTGGGTCTTTGGCTAATTCCCGAATTTTTGCTTCCTCTTCAGGTGAGGGCGGAGACGTTTCAGGTTCTTTGCCCAGCACATCAATAGAGTTGGCGTCGAGCTGGAGGATAAACGTACGAAGTTTCCCCATACCCATAAGTGAGGGTGCAAATGCCCGTACAATGCCAACTATTGAGACATGGTCGCCCGGTCTTGCAACATCGACGATTTCATCCCCGATGAGTTTACAGGCTAGCACCCGCGGTAGTTGTCCGGGGGGGAGGTCTTCGGGTTTTTCCTGCAAACGCAGGTCTTGTGAGTCGATGAATGTGGATTCTTCTTGGCTAAATTCGAAGGGGCCGTCTTTTCCGCAGTCAGGTGCCATACAAACGGCCGGGGCTTTGAGGAACTGTCCGGTTTGTTCAATCTGGTTTAATGTGTTGCAACGTTTGCATTTGAAAGCGGCAATCTGTACCATGGGTCGTACGGGTGTGGCACGTACGACGATGCCTTCAACCATAACAAGCTTACTCATGTTTCTTGAGCCAAGTCTGCGTAGTTGTTCTTTGCCCAGCAATTTTACCACGCGGACGATGAGCTTTTCGATTTTCTCAGCGTACTCTACATCTTCGATGCGTAGTTGTTCATAGGCGCCTTTGGCGGCGTGCTGGAGGTATTCTTCAGGCTTAGCTAAAAGTTGTTCAGCAAGTACCTGATCAAAACCGTAGAGTTCCTCAAAATCGATGGTTAATGAATTTTTGCCGCTGATGGCTAACTGGGCGATTCTTTGCCGGTATTTTTCCTTTTTGAAAAATTCTTGGAAGCGTTGTTGAGGATTGACTGTTTCAAGCGCCATATCTACTTGTCAGCTCCGTTTTCCAAGATTTTAGTTTTCCATTCAGAAATTATTTTTACAAGCTGGTCATAGACGAGTTTTTCTTCATTGGTTAATTTTTTGAGGACTTGATCACTCTGCGCGGGGGCAGATGAAAGGGCGATAATCTTTTTTAGCCGCGAGTTGACGATGTCGCGGGCCAGATGTTTAACGCGGTCGCATTCCTGAAATTTTTCAGACTGCTGTGATTGGGATGCCTGCTCTTTTAGATCCTGCAGAAATCTTCGCAACTTTGGATAAAAGTCGCTTGGTAACTCACTGATTTGTCCTGGAATCTGTACGCCTTCTTTCCACTGTGTCTTGAACAATTTGGGGGCATCTAAAACATCATCTTCGCGGAAATGCACCATACCCACAGAAGCTAACTCTTTCGCCGCCCAAAAGTAAACTTCATATTCGTTACCTTCGTCGAAGGGACCAACGGTTAGGCCTGCCAGTTTGATTTCGGGGCAATTGCGATTTGCCACGATTTTTACCATGGAATTCTCGTAGCAGAAATCCAGTGTTTTGATTTTATTGGTCGCCAACCTTTTCCTCTCAGTCCCTTAATGCCTTGCGGGATTCAACAGATAGACAGGCTATAGTTTTAAGGGTTTTCACCAAAAACATACTGGTTGTATTAAGTATTAGCTGAGCCGTCATGAAAACTTTTGCTGTCTTTTAGTCTTTTTATGGCGATCGCTTGATTACTTTCTATCGTTGTGTTACTAAAGACTCCTGTTTTTATCAACAATTAATTGTGTATTAATTGGACAAGATACCCAAGGACCAAAAGCTAAAGCAACTGTTATAGTAGGCGAAAGTTTTCTTTAACTGTTGTCAGCACAACGTGGGTGTTGGTGCGTTCGATATCGGGTAGCGCAAGGAGTTTTTTGGTGAAAGCCCCGAGGTCTTCACGGTTCTTGAATTTAGCAACGATGATGGCATCGGTTAAGCCCGTGACATCATAGACTCCACAGACGTTGGGGATTTTCGCAATTTCCTTCTCTGTCTCCACCAATCTACCCTTTGATACGGTTATTTCTGTGACAACGGTTAGCTGGAAGCCCAATTTTTCATGGTCAAGTATGGCTGAGTAGCCTTTGATGAGTCCTTCGTCCTCCATCTTTTTGATTCTCGACAGGACGGTGCCGACGGACACACCAACGTTCTTGGCGATTTGACGACTGCTAAGCCTTGCGTCCTCTAAGAGTCCTTTGAGAATTTTTACGTCCGTTTCGTTTAATTCCATAACCATCTTTTCCTGTACATTTTTTCAATTTAACTCTAACTTATGGAACATAGTTTTGATAATCACCCGATTATGCTAATAAAAGTTTAGCTCATGATCCGCAAGACTACATACTGAACCCCGCCAGCAACTTGTGTTTGACAAAAAAAGACAGCAATATTAAATTAGAGCCTAAACCCCACATAGTTCGGAACCATCATAAATGCCCGCTAAATACGATACTATACTCGTCTTAGACTTCGGTGGACAATACTGCCACCTCATCAGCAGAAGAGTCAGGGAACAAGGTGTCTACAGCGAAATCGTTCCCCATGACATCTCGCCCCAAGAAGTGGCGGCTTTGAGCGAGAAATTCAACATCAAAGGCTTAATCTTATCCGGCGGTCCATCAAGCGTCTATGAACCAAACGCTCCCAAACTACACCCTCACATCTTAGAAGTCTCCCTCCCTGTTTTGGGTTTATGCTACGGGCATCAGCTGTTAGCTCAGTTGGTTAGCGGTAAGGTTGAGCAGGCGGTCTGCAAAGAATACGGCACTGCGCAGGTCACCATTGACAAGTCCGTTGGGGTTTTAGAGGGTTTGAGCATAAAGGAGCAGGTTTGGATGAGCCACAGCGACACTGTCATAGCGCTCCCATCCGAATTTGAGGCTTTAGCTCACACCGACAACTGTCCTGTTGCGGCGTTTCGCCATAAAACCAAACCCCTCTATGGTCTGCAGTGGCATCCCGAAGTCATCCACACCAAAAACGGCATGCATATGCTTCAGAATTTTATCTTTCAGGTTTGCAGGGCACAGGTAAATTGGCAGATAGAAGACCTCATACACAAAATGGTTACCGAACTCCAGACTGAAACTGGGGGCGGAAGAGCCATCATTGGCCTCAGCGGAGGCATAGACTCCAGCGTCGCTACCGCTTTAGCGGCAAAAGCCTTGGGTGAAAAGTTAACAGCTGTCTATGTTGACCATGGCTTTATGCGGGAAGGCGAAACCCAGACCATCCGTGCGGCCTTTGAAAAATTTGACATTCGCTTCATAGTGGCTGATGCGCAGGAGCGTTTCATGAACAAGCTCTGCGGTGTTATCGAACCGGAGACCAAACGCAAAATCATGGGCGAAGAATTCATCCGTGTATTTGAGGAAATTGCCGCTCAATCCGGTGCTGAATACCTCATACAGGGAACCATCTATCCCGACCGTATCGAATCGGGTTTTCGCAAGAACAGTGACATAATCAAAAGCCACCACAACGTCGCGGGGTTACCCGAAAAAATCAAATTCAAAAAAATCCTCGAACCCCTTCGCGACCTCTACAAAGACGAAGTCCGCAAAATCGCAACAATGCTGGAGTTGCCTAAAGAAATCGTTAATCGCCAACCCTTCCCCGGTCCAGGTTTAGCGGTGCGTATAATCGGGCCGCTCACTGAAGAAAAAGTCCAAATCGCCAAAAAATCCGACCGAATAGTCCGTGAGGAAATTGAGCGATGCGTTTTTGCTGAGACCCTCTGGCAGTATTTCTCGGTTGTCACCGATACCAAAGCCACCGGCGTCAAAGGTGACGCAAGAGCATATGGCTACGTGGTTGCAGTACGGGCGATGGAGAGCCGAGAAGCGATGACCGCCATCTTTGCCAAGGTGCCCTATGAGGTTTTGGAGCGGATTTCCACGCGTATAACTAACGAAATTCCGCAAGTGACTCGTGTAGTGTATGATGTAACGCATAAGCCGCCTGCAACCATCGAATGGGAATAATACCTTACCCTTATTTTCTCTACAAGTCCATAATTAACCTACACGGTTATGGGACAAGTTTTTCTTATGATCAATAATCCGTATACTTGTTGTTGAACTGATTTTGTGCATCAATTTTATACATATCGCAGTTCAGACGATTGTGAAAAACACTTCAGAATTTGTATGTTAATTATGGACACATGTTTTTATGGCTCCAAGAACTTTTAGTATGCATACTTGTGTTGCGTTCCCTATTGTTTATATAAACATCCAAGTTATGTACTCTATTACCTATAGGTGAAAATGTGAAAGCGCTGATTTTAGCCGGCGGCTTTGCCACCAGACTACGCCCTCTAAGTTGTAGTAGACCTAAATCACTTTTTCCATTAGTCAACAAGCCGCTCTTACAGTGGATTTTTGAGCGGTTAGCTGACAGTGGCGTAGACGAAGTCATTCTGGCTGTTAATGCGCTAACACAATTCTACATCCGCCAGCAGAAACCCTCTAAATGCGGCTTAAAAGTCCGCTTCTCTATAGACCCCCCAAAAAAACCGCTGGGAACCGCTGGGCCAATCAAAAAAGCTGAGAAACTCATCGGACGCAACGAACCCTTCATCGTCTTAAACGGCGATATTTTTGCCGACATAGACTACAAAAAACTGTTAGAAACACACAAAAAAACCAATGCACTTGCCACTATGGCACTGTGTATGGTGGAGGATCCAAGTTGTTTTGGTGTTGTAGAGTTATGTGAGGGTGATTGCATTAAACGCTTCATTGAAAAGCCTCCCAAGGGACAGGCGCCAAGCAACCTCATCAATGCAGGCGCATATGTGTTGAGCCCAGAAGTTTTTGATCTTATTCCTGAGGGCCGAGCAATTTCAATTGAGCGGGAAATCTTTCCCCAGATTGCTGCGGCCGGACGACTTGTAGGTTGCCGCATAAACGGATTATGGATAGATATCGGCAAACCCGTAGAATACTTGGAAGCCAACAAATTAATCCTAGATTCAATCGCTCACACAAAAACAAAGCCCAAAAAGATAATGGCTGAAATAAACTATCCTGTAGCACTGGACCAAGGCGTGGTGGTGGGCGAAAATTCAATCATCGGACCATACGCCATCATAGGAAAAAATGTCAAAATCGGCAATAATGTCACCATAAGCGATTCTATTGTCTTCTCTGATGCCGAAATCGGTGATGACGTCAAATTACACGGCGCAGTTGTGGGAGAAGGCGCATATATCGGTAGACACGCCGACATAGGCAACGGATGTGTAATCGCTGACCAAGCAAAAGTCAAAGAAAACGTTCACATGCGGGACGGCTCAACCGTTTGCCCAGCTAAAGAGATTTCTGAAAACATTTTATAGCCCCAGCTTGTCTGTTCTATAGTACTGTTGGTCGAGTTGAAGGTACATGAGTACAAGGAAACTTTTTGGAACAAACGGCATCCGCGGTTTAGTCAATGTGGAATTAACACCCGAACTGGCGATTAAGGTTGGAGCGGCTATTGGAACGTTTTTTGGAAGAGACAAAAATCTGATTTTAGGTTTTGACGCCCGCACCAGCGGTCCCATGTTCGCTAAAGCCGTGATTTCAGGCTTAAATGCATCTGGTTGCAATGTGTATCTAGCGGGATTGGCTTCAACGCCTGCGCTTCAGTTTGGCGTTAAAAACCACAAGCTGGACGGCGGCATAATAATCTCAGCTTCACATAACCCGCCGGAATATAACGGTATCAAAGTAATCTGGAGCGACGGCATCGAAACCAGCCATGAACAGGAAACAGAAATTGAAAGCATATACTTTGATAATAAAATCGTTTATGCTCCTTGGAACAAGTTGGGCGAGAAGCACGAACTGCCTGATGTAAACGAGGAATACAAAAATGCCATTAAAAGACATGTGGATCTCCCGAAATTGGCTTCAAAGCACTTTCATGTGGTGGTGGACGCCGCCAACAGCGTCGGAGGTATAGCCTGTCCGCCGCTTCTGCGTGAACTGGGTTGCAAAGTTACAACCATAAACGCCAACATCGACGGCACGTTTCCGGGGCGCCTCCCCGAACCTCGGCCTGAAAGCCTCGCGGACTTGTCTAAAACCGTGAAAGCCGTAGGTGCTGACATGGGTGTAGCCTTCGACGGAGATGCGGATCGCTCCATCTTTTGTGACGGTAATGGTACCATCTACTGGGGCGACAAAACATTTGCAGTCGTCATCAAACAGTACCTACTCAAAAATCCAGGCGCAAAAATCGTCACGCCTGTGAGTAGTTCCACGCTAATCAAAGATACAGTAGAGACCGGCGGGGGTGAGTTAATTTGGACTAAAGTCGGTAGTGTAACGGTTTCGCAGACCATGAAGGCTGAAAACGCGAATTTAGGCGGCGAAGAAAACGGCGGCATCTTTTATCGTCCCCATCAAGCCGTTCGCGATGGCGCCATGACAACAGTTCTGCTTCTAAACATCATGGCGGATACAGGGAAATCTCTTGATGAACTCATAGCTGAGGAACCGCAGTACTTCATCGAGAAGGGCAAAATCGAGTGCCCCGACAACAAAAAAGAGATCCTGCAACAAAAAATCTACGAACAGGTACAAACCGAGAATGTAAGCACCATAGACGGCGTGAAAATCTGGTTCAGCGACGGTAGCGCTATACTAATTCGCCCAAGCGGCACCGAACCCGTTTTCCGATTGTACGCTGAAGCCAAAGACTCAGACAAAGCCCTAAAGCTGGTTGAAAACTATACTGCAATACTCAAAGAATTTCTCTCCAAACTGTAGTGTCGATGTTTTTAGTGACATGCTATGCCCGCAATCTTGCATCTAACCCCCCAAGAAATAGATACCCAAACAAAGCGCTCAAAGTACACCATTGCTATCGTGGGTTGCGGACACAAAGGCATCCTCTACGCTAACATGTTTGCCAATGCAGGATTTAATGTAGTCTGCACTGATGCCGATGCCAGCATCGTAAAAAAGATAGCGAAGGGTAAAACAGCGTTTGACATGCCCGAGGCAGAGGCCAAACTCAAAAGCCATATCAACCAAGAAAAAATCAACGTCACCAGTGAACTAAAAAAAGCGGTTTCTCAAAGTGACGTAGTGATTATAACCTTCACCGCCAAAGCGGATGAACAGAAAAAAACCAACTATACCGGGTTAGTAAATACCTGCAAACAGATTGGAGCCGCCCTACACAGAGGAACACTTGTGATCTATGGCGGCATAGCAGGTGTGGGCTTCACTGAGGGAACAGTTAAAGAATTGCTGGAAAACACCTCGGGGTTGGAAGCCGGGCAGGATTTTGGTCTAGCATACAGCCCCCTAATTACAACAAACAATCCGTCAACAGATTTGGAGCTGACTGCCGCCGCATCCGATAAATTCAGCTTGGAAGCCGCATCAGCTATTCTAAAAACCCTCACAGGCAAAGTTAGAGAAATCATGGACTTAAAAACCGCAGAGATAGCTGCGCTTTTCACCATAGCAAAGCAGGATGCCCTCTCAGCGTTGACTAATGAGTTTGCGGTTTTTTGCGAAAACACCAACACAGACTACTTTAAGGTTTTAGAAGTTCTAAACTTTAATGTGCCCTGTTTTAGACCAACTATTGCTGGCGAAGAAAACTGTGACGGTGCCTACTTGTTACTCGAAGATGCCGAAAATCTAAACGTTAAGCTAAGGTTGCCTGCGCTGGCGAGGCAGATAAACGAAGAGATGGTTAAACACGCCGTGAATTTAACGCAGACCTCTTTGCGGAGTTGTGGCAAGACTCTTAGACGGGGTAGAGTGGCAATTTTAGGTTCCTCCTCTGCGAGGGGTATTTTTGTGAACTTGATTGAGCAAAAAGGCGCAAAAGTCACAGTTTATGACCCCTTTGCTAGGAAACAAATACTGGAACCAGACAACATAAAAACCAGCTTAAACGAAACTGTGGAAGGCACCGACTGCATCATCATACTTGGAGATCAAGAACAGTTTAGCCGTCTTAATCTTAAAAAACTCAAACCGCTCATGAAGCCGTCTCCGATTGTGGTGGATTTAGTGGGGAAATTCGATCCAAAACAGGTGGAGATAGAAGGCTTCTTATACTTTGGGCTTGGAAGAGGAAATGAGCAAAAATGACTAAATTAGGCGTTGCGGTAATCGGCACAGGGCAATGGGGCAAAAACCATGCCCGCATCTACAAAGAACTTTCCTCAACAGAACTTGTTGCGGTATGCGACGTTAATATGGAGCGGGCTAAAGCCATGGCTGGTCCATATGGCGCTAAAGCCTACAGTGACAGCGTTGAGATGCTAAAAGATAAATCGATTGAAGCTGTCAACGTTTGCACATGGTCCACTATTCTTTTCCAAGAAGCGCTAAAAGCCCTAAACGCAGGCAAACATGTCTTAGTAGAGAAACCCATGGCAACCACACCCAAACAGGCAGAGATGCTCGTTAAAATCGCCAAAGAAAACGACTTGCACTTGACGGTGGGGTTTTTGATGCGTTTTATCCCCGGATTACAACAAATCCGTCAGTCCGTTGAGAATAAACAAATCGGTGAATTAGTCTGTGCCACTGCCAAGCGTGTTTCACAGTGGCCGGAACGCATCGGCGATGTTGGCGTTGTTAAAGACACTGCCATCCACGATATAGATGTCATGAATTTTATTTTCAATCAGCAGCCAATCTCTGTCTATGCGAACATGGGTAGTATGAGAATCCAAAAGTTCGAGGACTATGCCCAGATAATGCTGACCTATGAGGGCGGCAGAACAGCGTTTATCGAATCAAACTGGCTTACACCCTACAAAACTCGTGCATTGACGGTAACAGGAAGTGATGCCATTATGCGGCTCGATTACATGACCCAAGACTTCTGGATTGAACAGAAAACCGAAACTGTACAACCACGCTTTCCCTTCCAAGAACCCCTAAAAGCTGAACTCCAACACTTTGTTGACTGCATCACAGAGAAGAAGAAGCCGTTGGTAACTGGTGAAGACGGCATAAAAGCCCTCAAAGTGGCAGCTGCTGCGATAGAGTCGTCAATCCAAAACAGGGCAGTGCAGATAGAATAAAAAGAATTATTTTAGGTTGAAGGGTTTACCTTCAGAAATGGTTTTTTGAGGTGCCCGGTCCTTCCATTTCTTGAGAAATGGCAAATCTTCGGATTCCTTGCGAAGGTCGTCGGGGAGCATTTCGGGGATTTCGTCACGGATAGGGTACCAGCGGTTGCATTGGGCGCAGACAATTAAGCCCTCCACTATTTCGTCTTTCTCTTCAAAAACGTAGAGGTCAAGGGGATGGTGCTTGTCTATGGGGCAGGCGAGGATTTCCATGAGTTTACGTTTCATGATGAACCACAAAATAGCTATGTGGTTGTTGTGCTATTAAAACTTGCTTTAGCTAAAAAGGTTGGCTATTTTTTTTCAGTTCAGAGCCAGCTGTTTTCCTTTCGAGAATTAATTCAATGACCCGAAATTTCCGAATAATTACCTTCCGTTTCGGGTTTACTCTGAGGGGCTTTTCTCAAATAGTCTTCTTCAAGCAAATCAAGCGGAGAAACATAATCAAACACTCTTTTCGTTTCTGTGTTGTTTTGTTGTCCTCTCTGTGTTTTAGGGTATGTGTGGTCTTTTGTGTATTGGTCAAACTTGTGTGTAAATACAGTATAGGCAACTTTTGAGGCGTTTCGGGTTTTATGGTTGCTCTGTTTGTCTGCCAAAACTGTTGGCTTCTTATGATGTAATTTGGATATCCAGTACGGTTTGGTACCAGTTGGGGCCGGTGTGTCGTACTATACGGCAGCACTCGAATCGGTGTTTGATGTCTAAATTGCCAAGTTTTTCTGTGACTTTTTGTTGGGTTTTTTCAACTGGGTTCTCATGACTAGTGGCATGTTCGAAATCGTAATAGTGTATCCATCCGCCTGTTTTTTTGAGTGCTAACACGGCGGTGGGTAGGTATTGGAGGGCTTTCTCAGGCAGAGGCATCAGTACGCGGTTAGCGGTGTTTTGAAGTTGGGTTTCTACAAGTTCTTTGGCGTCTCCCAGTAGCGGGTAGACTCTGTTCTCAACGCCGTTAATCTGTGTGTTTTGGGTCATGAATTGGTGGGCGATGGGGTTGATGTCTATGGAGTAGATTCTTGTTTGGGGTGATGTTTTGGCGATTATTACACTAAAACCGCCCACTCCCGCAAACATATTGACTACGGTTTCTTTTGTTGAAATTTGTTGTGCAACCCGTAGATGTTCATGGGAGAGCCGGGGCGAAAAGTAGCATTTCGCCACGTCCACTATAAAGATACAGCCGGCTTCTTTGTGTTTGGTAAGGGTGGTGTTTTGGCCTGCTAGCAGGGTTAGTTTTCGTGTCCGGTGGTTGCCTTCAACTGGACTGGTTTGGGAGAAGACGGTTCGGATTTTTTTATGGGTCTCCATTATTTGTTTTGCGATGGCTGTGGCGCTGTCTGGATTGTCGGGTGCTTTGATGATGGCTATGTCACCAACTATATCAAAGGAGCTGTAAACGCGACTTAGAACATCAGGCGTAAGACTGGTTGCAAGTTTTTCTTTTAGACGCACTCTCAACTGCATATCCTCATTGCATAAAGGTATTGGAAATGTTTAAAAGTAAATTGCTTTTCTTTGTAGGAACAGGCGTTTACGCATGGAAAAATCAGGAATTGTTTATGAATGTATGAGATGCGGTTCACGAGTGCCCTCCGAAGAACTTGAACTCCGAGGCGGAGAAATCAAATGCATCATCTGCGGGTACCGTATATTAAAAAAGGTTAAGCCTCCGGTAGTTAAACGGGTTCAGTCAAAATAGCGGTCACTTGCTTAGGTACGGAAATTTTTGTCTATTTTATTTTAGTAGTAGTCTTGGTCTCCAAGTTTACGCAGGGCTTTTCCTTTGAGTTTAACAGAGGCAGAGGGTTTGTCGTCTCCGTAAAAGTCGTCGTCTAATTCATGTTCGGCGGTTTTTCGCCGAACCGTTTCACCGCAGATTGCACCCGGAAGCAGACGCCGCTTAAAGCACATTGAATATGTGCATTTGGCGACATTGCATGGTTCCTCTCCGTCTCTGCACCAAACTGAATCTCTTCGAAAAATGGCTACATTTTTGCCGCATTTAAAAGACTGGCATGTTGGAGAACAAGATTTTGCTTGAGCCAACAGGATACACCTCAGTGAGTCAAAATGTTACATGTTTGCGATTCTTGCTTGTGTATTGTTCCTTAGAAGCCTATAAACTTTTTTCTAAAAAGAGCTGAAATTCAAGTTGCGACCTTGTGTGTTGCGATACGAATTCTTCTGCGTCGATAGACTTCAACTGTGGTAAGCCCCAAAACAGCCGCCAGCACTATACTGATGGTGATTAGCGTGCTTGTCTGTATGAGCATACCTCCCAAAGATGCGTATTTATCTATTTTCACCTGAACAGTGCCGGGTTCGTTAACGTTGACTGTTATGGCCTGTGAAGCATCAGGTGCATTTTGAGGTTGAGCGATTATTTGCATGTTACCGCCTATTATGTTGTCAAATAATGCTATGCCATTACTTTTGGTGATAGTGGAGCTTTTTGTGGATCCGTTGAGAGTTATCTTGACGTTTGAGATAGGGGCACCAAAGAAATCAACAACTGAAACGGAGAGATGAATGCCATAGAGTGTACAGTGGATTTGTTGCTGGCGCTCACTAAAAATTTCCAATGTGGATTCATTGATTAAGGCATTTCCACTATATACTCTAACGCGATACATTCCAAAGGTTGCCTGTGTTGCCACATTGCCCTCTTTATCGGTTGTTGCCGAATAAAAGAGTCCATTTGAGACTTCCACAAACTCAATACGGGCGCCGGGTATGGCCTTATAGTTATATCCAATTATATTCATGGTAACGTTTTCGATGGGACAGATAATCGTCACATGCGCAACGGCTTGATCGAGATTGTTAATGAAGGTGTTGTTGTTTGTGTTAAAGATCTGACCGTAGAGTGAAGCATATACGGTATAGGTGGCACCGGCTAAGGTGGAAGTTAGCGTAAAGTTGCCTGTGTGGTCTGTTCTGCCCGAAGCGTTACCGTTTTTTGAGACTATATCACTTTGATGTTTGTATGCTATGTTTAGATCTACAAAGGGTACGATGATGCCGTCGGCGTTTTTAACTGTGATTATGGTATCGGTTAATTGGCAACGCAGAGTAAAAACTTCTTCTCCTGTAACAATTATACTTGTTTCTCCCACGTCTATGTCGTTCCATGTGGCAGTTAAGACATAGGGACCGTTGTCAAACCTAAAGGATGTGAGGCCATCAGAGCCGCTTACAGCAGTAGCCACTCTACCGGTCGCTGAATCAGTGGCTTTAACAGAAACATTTGGAACCACTCTGCCCGAAAGATTTGTAACCTGCACTTTCACCGGGTAACCCGGTATGGTGAAGGTTTGCTGGTCCTGTACGGTTTTCTGTACGCCATCAGGTGTAATTTTTACTGTATAGCTTCCCATATCAGCGTTACCGGGGATGACCCAAGTGGCGCTTATTATACCGTCTGCCGAGGCAGTGATATATAGAGTTTCCAAAATACTGTTGGCATTGGAAAAAGTTATTGTTGCCGCCTGATTGGGCTGGTAGTTTGTAGCGTGGATTGTAATAGTCTCTCCTCTGTGATAGGAGGCTGAATCCAAGATATTAGTAGTGAATTGGTTTTGGGCAAGGGTATCGTTGAATTTTATGGTGTAGGTGCCGGTGTAGTCGTTTGCTCCCCCAGAAGGTGAAAAACTGTTGCTTGGGAAGGTAACTTGGGTGCCTGCAGTTCCTTTTAGGTTAATGCCGCCCAAATTTAGGTTGGTTGTATAGATTGTGCCGCTGGGCAGAACTACATCAACCTTTGCATAATAGTTAACATTAAGCGCCCCGGCGGTAACTGATACGTTAAATGTTATGGTGTCGCCTTCTATTACGGTTGGTTGAGCTATGCTGATGTTGTAGCCTATGGAAACGGTAAATCGACTGGTTGCGTTAGCGTTGGAGGCTACATCTCTTAGTACGAGTGCGTAGGGTCCTGATGAGATTTCAGGAACGGTAAAGTTGACGTTTACATAGTAGCCTTCAGAGACACCGCTGGCAACAATGGTTTTTCCCAAAATAATTTGATAGGATGAGTTTGGGTTGTAGATGGAGCCAAGAATGTTTACGCTTGATCCCGCTGGTCCACTGGCGGAGCTGGGGGCTATCTGATAAATGTTTACGCTTATATCATTGCTTTGTGCAACACCCAGCGGCACCATCATGGCGGCAAAAAACATAAGAAATAGACTAGTAAATGCAGTAAATTTCTTACTCAACCCTTCTCGCCTCCTGAAATAATATATGATTAATACTAGTTAGGTAGCGTGAGGATTTTAAGCTTTGCCATATTTAATGATACATCCAAATGAATTAGCTTCTTGTAAAAGTTGCCGGTATTTAATCATAAACATATATATCGTTCAGTCTCCTTGAGGAACGAAGGGTGTGCTTGTTGGTGCAGCCGATATTGAACATGGGGCACATGGGTTAGTTTGATAAATATTCTGTTAATGGGTAGAGTTTCCAAATCGCATCTGCTTCAAACGTTGCAGGATGATGTTAAGCGGCGGGCATATGATCCAAGACCGTAACTATAACAAATAATTGGTGTGTCTGTTTGCAAGAACCTTTATCATTTTCGCTTCTATCGGCGCTCAAAAAACAAAAATACCACCTAATTGGTGTCAATTCTGCAGTAAAGCGATGTAAGTGGCTCTACGAATCCATAGTTAACAATCGTCCCTGCTACAAACAAAAGTTCTATGGTATCCAAAGCCATCGCTGTATCCAAATGACGCCTTCGCTTTATTCTTGTACCCAGCAATGCCTGTTTTGTTGGAGAGCGCAAAGCGGTGACATGGATGCCCACTGGGATGAAATGCATAACCCCAACAAAGATACCCCTGAGCAGATTGTGGAGGGTTGTTTCAAAGCCCAAGAGCGAATCATCTCAGGCTACAAGGGTAATGAAAAAACTGACTGGCGTAAATTCCAAGAGGCCCTGCGCCCCAATCAGGTCGCCATAAGTCTCACAGGCGAACCCACCCTCTACGAACCGCTGGGCGACTTACTTCGTCTCTTTCATCAAAAAGGCTTAACGACTTTTCTGGTAACCAACGGCAACCTGCCCCAAAAACTCTCCAAACTCAGCCAAGAACCCACCCAACTCTACGTCTCACTCTGTGGTCCCAGCGAAGAGATATACAAAAAAATCTGTCGGCCTCAATTCCCTGCCGCATGGAAAAAACTCAACGAAACTCTCGAGCTTCTCCAAAATTTCCGTTGTCCTACCGTTACACGCATGACCCTAGTAAAAGGCCACAACATGGCAGAAGTGGAAGGATACGCTAAACTCATAGAGAAAGCCCAGCCCATCTACATCGAGGCTAAAGCATACATGCATATTGGCTTCTCAAACTTGCGGCTGGGCTTTGACCGCATGCCCCTGCATAGCGAAGTCCAAGAATTCGCCCAAAGCCTGGCTGACCAAACCGGATATAGGATTATCAATGAGGCCCCTGAGAGTCGGGTGGTTTTACTGAGCCGGCTCGAAAAGCCCCTCCAAGTGGGTCGTCGAGAACCTTGAAGTAGCGATTGGAGATGCTGAATGCTTTCAATAAATCTTTAATACTTACGATTTGCCCTTATGCTGTAATATCAACCAAGCGGTAACTATCATGGTGAGCGAAGGAAAAGGAAGATTATTTCGACGAAAAGATGGCAAATATTTAGTCTATCTGCCCAAAGATTTAGCGGAAGACAGCATGTTTCCCTTCAAGGGGTCAGACACTATATTTGTCAGGGTAAGTTTTTCGCTGGGAGACAGCAAGCTCATGGTTGAGAAATGGCCACCGCAAGAAACCTAAATAACGGGACATCGCTAAAGAAATTATAAATAAACAGCCGCTTACATACTATTTGGTGCTTGGTTTGTCTTCTTTAGAAAGCATTATTCAACAAATTAAAAATGAGCTTATAGCTAAAAATAAAGTTCGGGTGGATACACATGAATGTATTCGTAGAGCTACCAGTTTTTCAAAGCAATCAATTTTGCTTCTGCATCAGAAACGATTCGATGATGCCAACGGGATGCTTGATGGGGCCAAACAAATCATCACCAGCCTTCAAGCACAGGCTGAAGAATGTCCTGAGATAATCTACGGTGGTATGTTTAGTGCGGCACTGCAGGAATACTCGGAGGCTCATATTCTTTTGACGTTGGTTAAAGATGGACGGATGATCACGCCCTCTGAGCTTAATGTACCCTCTGTTGACTATGTTTTGGGTTTAGCCGATGTTGTCGGCGAGTATAGACGTCTTGCACTGGATTATTTGCGTGAAGGTGTAGTTGAAAAGGGTGTGGCATGTTTGGAAATTATGGATCAAATCTTTATCCAGTTATTGGCGCTTGATGAAGCCTATATGTTGGTTCCTGGTTTGCGTCATAAATCTGACATCGCGCGGCGCATCATTGAAACTACCCGCGGCGATATCACCCTCGAAGTACGACGCAAGATGCTCGAAGATCAGCTCAAAAATTTTGAATCCTCAAAATTCCCTGCCAAGCGCAGACCGGCGAAGGGTAAGGCATAGTTACCTAAGGAAACCTCATTTTTCAGTTAAAAGCCCGCTACACCCAACGCTGTCTCTCAGCGAAAGTTATCTGGGAAGGATTGTTTGCCAAGATATATCCGAACCGTTGGGGGTATGGCTGTTTCATACGTTGGCGATTTAGGTGTGGGGACAGTGATTGTACACGATTATGGTACTCTTGAACTCCTTGGAACCTCGACAGTAATCTATCCGGTTAGGTTACCTTATGTGCCCACTTTGTTGTCGTTTCGGGAGGTTCCGCCTGCGGTATCTGCAATTCGGAGGCTCAGTTTGCAATCTGATGTTTTTTGGTTGATGCTCAGGGTTGGGCGCATCCTTATAGATGTGGTTTTGCCAATCACTTAGGTTTAGTTATCAAAGAGCCAACAATTGGAGCGGCAAAGAGCCGACTCATCGGCAAACCACTAAAACCGGCGATAGAACTCTGCAGATGGATAAAGGTGAAGTCATCGGAGAGGCCGTCACCACAAAGCAGGGTGCCAGCCCCATCTACATCAGCATCGGCCACATGGTCTCGCTTGAGACCGCGGTAGAAATCGTGTGGTGATGCTCTAAAACCCGTATCCCTGAGTCTCTGCGGCAGGCTCACAAACTGGCAACCAAACCCCGCCTCGCGTTTGTGGACGGTAAGGTAAATATTTGAAAACTACAGTAACTACGTTTTAGCGTGATTTGATGGCAGAAGAAATAACCTTTGATTACTTTGGAAAACTGGACTTGCGCATCGGTAAAATTCTCGAAGTAGAAGTGGTTCCGGAAAGTAAAAAACTCATCAAAATTCAAGTGGACTTTGGCTCGGAGAGGCGTCAATGCATCGCAGGACTGCTAAAATTCTATCAGCCTGAGGAGCTGGCGGGCAAAAAATGTGTATTTCTATTGAATTTGCAACGGCGCATGTTGGCGGGGCTTGAATCGCAGTGCATGATTTTGGCGGCGGAAGATGAGGCGGGCAACGTGTCGGTTCTGCAACCCGAAAAAGACATTGCAGACGGAAGCAAAATAGGATAAACAGAACCTAATGTCTCACACTGGAATACTTAATCCGCTTCGGCGTGTCCGAAGCTATTCAATATTTTTAAGGATTAAAAAATTATGTGATTGAGTATATTGATGAATTTAAATGGGTTTGAAGAAAATTTGTTGAATCAATCTTGACTCGGGATCAGTTTATTATAAATTTGACAATATTGTCTCTTTAGTACTACAGTTGTAATATTTTTAAGTTAGTGTGTGTTGTTGATACATTACTAACTATCTCGGATGAATTGTTGCATGATATTGAATTGCGAATTAGAATCCGCATTTAACGAATTGACGACACAAATCGAAGATGTATTCGCAGGCAAACAAGGACACCAATCAGCAAAAAAATACCTAACCGGCCTACTCAGCCAAACAAAACGCAAAAACAACTGGCAAATAGCCGAAACCCTAGGAGAAACCACCCCTACGCCCTCCAACAATTCATATACCGAGGACGATACAGCGCAGACAAACTCAAAGACCACCTCCAAACATACGTAAATGAAAAACTAGGCGAAAAAGACGGCCAACTAGTAATAGATGACACCGGCTTTCTCAAAAAAGGCAACCGCTCCTGCGGCGTAAAACGACAATACAGCGGCACCGCCGGCAAAATAGAAAACTGCCAAATAGGCGTCTTTCTCACCTACGCCAGCAAAAAGGCCACCCCCCATAGACCGCCGACTCTACATACCAAAAGACTGGTTTGACGACCCGGCCCGCTGTAAAAAAGCCGGCATCCCCGACACAGTAAAATTTCAAACCAAACCCGAAATGGCCCTAGAAATGATAAAGCAAGCGACTACTGCAGGGGTTTCTTACCGTTGGGTTGTGGGGGATTGTGTGTATGGGGATTTTAGAGCCTACGGTTGTGGCTTGAGGAACAGCGAAAAGGCTATGTGCTTTGTGTTTCGGGGAAGGAGTATCTTCAAGAGGAGGAGGGGCAAAGGGTGCCGGTAAGTTTTGTTCTTGAAAATTTAGATGTGGATGGCTGGTTTTCTGCTAGTTGTGGGGCGGGGCTAGGGGTGAGCGGGTGTATGATTGGCAGGTTGTGGAGCTCGAGTTGCCGGTGGTGGAGGGTTGGAAGCGTTATCTGCTGGTGCGTAGGGGCAAGGTTGAGGCGGGGGAGGAGGGGGAGTTGCGGGCGCATGTTTGTTTTGCTCCAAGGGGTGTGTCTGTTTTGAGGCTTGTGGAGGTGGCGGGGGTGCGTTGGACGGTTGAGTGTTGTTTTGCGGAGAGTAAGTCTTTGGTTGGTTTGGATGAGTATGAGGTGCAGAGTTATGTGGGTTGGTATAGGCATGTTACGTTTGCTTGTTTGGCGTATGCTTTGCTTTCGGTTCTTTCTTGTGTTTCTTTGGGTGGGAAGGCTATGGTGCAGTATGAGCCGTTGTCGGGTAGTTTGTCTGTGTTTAAAAAAAAGCGCGGTTTGCGCGGTTAAGTAAGGGGGATATTCAGATGCTTTTTGGGTTTTGTATGCGCTTTGTTCAAAGTTTGAAAACTATCAAGCATTGGATACGCTGGCGAAGAAACCACCAAATTACGGCGATGTGGCACCACTGGAACAAACCAAAATTACAACTGTAGTATTAGAACCTGATGGTGAGACATGAGTTGCGGATCTGGAAGGAGCGAGAATTACAGAGGCACTCCAAGAATGTCTGGATATCATGAAAAAAATGGGTATGTTTGAATAACTGGTAAATAAAGTCTAACAGTTGAGCTTTACCGAATAGTTAAATTAATTATAGCTGAGATTATTGTATTGCATTATTGTGGAAGTATGCTCTAATGGTAGTTAACGAAGAAGCACTCATGTGGGTTGAGAAGTACCGCCCCAAAACTCTCACCGAAGTCGTCGGCTTAAAAGACATCGTCGAGAGTCTCCAGGCGTTTATGCGAAACCCAAAAGCCATGCCGCACCTCATGTTCGCAGGGGTTCCTGGTACAGGCAAAACCACGCTTGCCCTCGCCATCGCTCGCACCCTATATGGTGCAAATTGGAAAAGCTTCACCCTTGAACTCAACGCCTCCGACGAGAGAGGCATAGACACAGTTCGGGACCGTATTAAAGACTTCAGTCGTTACAGCCGCACAGGCTTTGGTGACGTTATCCCATTTGCTCTCATTATCCTCGACGAATGTGATCAAATGACCGGTCCTGCCCAAACTGCATTGCGTCGCATCATGGAAGTCGGTAGTCGCACTAGTCGTTTCATACTAATCTGCAATCAATCCAGCAAAATAATCGAACCCATCCAGAGCCGATGTGCCATATTCCGCTTCAGCCGTGTCGACAAGCAAGCCATGAAACAACACCTTATCTGCCTCGCAGAAAAAGAAGGTTACACACTAATTCCTGAAGCCGCTGACCGTATTGTTGATTTCGCCGAAGGCGATCTGCGTCACGCCATAAACGCATTACAAACTGCTTCAGCATACAAAGAAGGGGTCATAGATGAAAAGACTGTGTCGCTGGTCATCGGGGAAGCAAGTCCCAGTCAAGTGCAAAAAATGATACGCAAAGCACTCTATGGCGACTTTATGGAAGCCCGCAAAACTATGTATGATATCATGGGTAGCTTTGGTTTTAGCGGCACCGAAATCATTCGTCAGGTTCAGCGGGAAATCTTTAAGATGAGCGATCTTACCGCCGAGCAGAAGGCCGATCTCTCCAGCATCATCGGCGAATATGATTACCGCATTACGCAGGGTGCCAACAGCGATATCCAGCTAAGTGCATTGCTTGCGCAATTTGCCAAATTCGGAAAAGGCATAGAGGAAAGTTATGCAGAAACAAAATAATCTGCTCTGGGTTGAGAAGTACCGCCCCAAAAAAATTGATGACATAACCGGCAACGATGAAGCCAAGGCTCTATTTCTTGAGTGGCTCAAGAACAAACGTCATACCAAAAAAGCGGTGTTGCTCTACGGTTCGCCCGGCGTAGGTAAGACCACCTTGGTTTTGGCGGCTTCGCGGGAACTGGGTTTTTCAGTCATCGAAATGAACGCCAGTGATACCCGCTCCGAAAAAGCCATCAACGCCGTTGCCAAACCCGCCACATCCTACAAGGCACTGGATAACTTTACAGAAAATGCCAAAGCAAGCGGCAACGTATTGTTTCTCGATGAGGTCGATGGCATCGCGGGTAACGAAGACCGTGGTGGTGTCAACGCAATTCTGAAGGTTATAGAAGAATCCCTCGTGCCTATAATCATGGCGGCAAACGACCCCGACATTGAAAAGTTGCGTCCTCTCAAAAAGGTGTGTTTGCTTGTGCGGTTCCAGCAGGTCCGCATTCCCCTCATTATTGCCTTGTTACAAAAAATTTGCATGTTAGAGCATGTGAGCGCCGAGTTCGAAGCGCTCGAACGTATTGCGCAAAACAGTAAAGGTGATGTACGCTCTGCTATAAATGACCTGCAGAGCCTAAGCGAAGAAAACCACAGCCTAACCCTGCAAGACACAATGCTACTCACATCCCGCAACAAAGACATTAGTATGGACGAAACCCTCAAACGCTACTTTTCTGCACAAAACATCGCCGAAACCTCAACCATGCTGGCCTTCTCAAGCGTCGACTACGATGACTTTCTACTATCCGTTGGCGATAACCTTCCAAAGCGCTACCCCGACGCTTTTGAACTCGCCAAAGCCTACGACTATGTGTCCCAAGCTGACATGTTTAGGGGCCGGATCGGTACAGAAAACTGGCATCTGCTCAAATACTTCTACAACGCCCTAACCAAAGCATCAGCAGTTAACCCCCAATCCTACAAGCCCTTCCCTTTTATTACCCCCCCCATACGCATCATCACCCTATTTTGGACCAAAAGCAAACGCAATACCCTTGATGCTATATGCGGCAAAATCGGTGCTCAATGCCATGTCAGCCACAAAACCGCCAAACATGACTTTATACCCTACATCAGAGCTATATTGCAAAAGAAGCCCAAGAGTCCCCTTGTGGGATGGTTCAAGTTTACCCCTGAAGAAGTCGATTTCCTATCGAAAATGAGCAGGTTTTAAGCCATGACAATTGTTTTAAACTGCAAGGGGTTCAAATTTCCACGCGTAGATCGAGAAAAATTTGTTAGCCTTATTCATCTGGGCTTAGACTACGACCGCAATACAGGATTATTCTCGATTAAAAGCTACAACAACATCGAAAAAGTCATCGACACCGCCAGCGACATTTTGGGCGATGAAGTCGTTTTTCTGCAAAATTGTATCCGATGCGGCAAAGACTTTCCCTGCAGAGGTTGCAACTATATCGAGCTATGCGCGACTAAAAATCTACCCTTTAGCTGTGTCTGCCCTCAATGTCTAATTGACCGAAAAAATTTTGAGACATACCTAACCAAATTTTAAACAACATTTTATGCCATTGAACTCAAAAGGTAACTTATATTTAGGCTTAGTTAGTTAGGAAACATAGCCTTTAACAGGTCTTAGCAAATCCAGGACTTTGGCGTACATTTCATCTGCTACCGCTTCTCGGGTTTTATCACCGTCAACTCGGATCAGTTCTCCGTTCTCTACAAATTTTAGGTAAACCTCTCGGACTTTGCGCTGAGTCTCCATGGTTTCCATCACTGACTTCTTGCGGTGCAAACGTTCCAGGACACGTTCAGGTGATACGTCAAGAAAGATGCTAAAGTCGGGTTGTAGGGCACGGGCGTTGATGGTTTTAATCCAATCTAAGCTTAGACCTGAACTGCCCTGATATGCCAGCGACGAGTAGAGGTAACGGTCACAGATGACAAGTTTACCTTGATCTAGGGCGGGTTTGAGTTCAGTTTGCATGTGTTCGATGCGATCCGCGGCGAAGAGGAGGGCTTCGGCTTCAATTGGAAGCCGGGTTTGCTCGTAGAGGCAACGTTCGCGGATAAAGGTGCCGATTTTGCCTCGGCTGGGTTCTGCGGTGAGGTAGGTGCTGTAGGTTTCAGAGAGACGTTGGGCTAAGATTTTGGCTTGGGTGGTTTTTCCACTGCCATCTAGACCCTCGATAACTACAAAAATTCCATTTTCTACCATAACACTCAACTCTGCTGTCTGCGCTATACATTAATTGGAGATACCTAAATATAACCTACAGAGGTCACGCTCATGCCTAAAGCTTACTGGGGAGAAATCAAAGACCCTGTTCACGGCTACGTATACATAACCGAAGCAGAAAAAAAAATCATAGACACATATCCCATGCAAAGACTCCGACGACTTCGTCAACTGGCAGGCTCTGAATATGTATATCCCGGTGCTAACCACACCCGCTTCGAACACAGCCTCGGCGTCATGTTCCTAACAGGACAAGTACTGGAAAACCCAAAAATCTCCCAAGCGGTGTCTGATGAGGAAGTGGATATGTGCCGCCTCTCTGCATTGTTGCATGATTGCGGACATGGGCCCTTCTCACATGTGTTTGAGCATATTCTCACAAAAAACCTCAACAAAACCCACGAAGATCTTACCTCTTGGATAATCGAAAACAGCGAAACCGCTGACAACCTAGCCAAGATGGGCTACAACCCCCAAGAAGTCGCAGGGCTCGCGGTTGGAAAGTTGCACAAAAAAAACCGCGCATTTCTTGACCAAATCATAAGTAGCGCTGTGGATGTGGACAAGCAAGATTTTATCGTCCGAGACACCTACCACACTGGCGCAGAATACGGCTTCATAGACGTCTACCGCCTCATTCACGCACTGGACCTTTTAGGCGAAAACTTGGCCGTTGAACTGGGTGCCCTATCAGCACTGGAAGCCTTTATCATCGCACGCATCGAATCCTTCAAAAGCATCTACTTCCACCGCGTCGGACGAGCCGCACAAATTATGCTAGCCACAGCCATGGATAAAGCCAACAACGAACTCGGCCTAACCACCTTCAAAACCCCCGAAGAATATCTTGCTCTCGATGACTACACCGTTTGGACCGCACTCAAAAAATGTAAAGCCTCTAACGAAATCATCAACAAGTTAGAAAACCGCCGTATACTCAAATGCGCATACGAACGCACCTTCTACGAAAAAGATGCCTTAGCGTCTAATCTATTTGGACAAGAATCCTACCGACTACAGATACAAAGCGAAATCGCCAAAGAAGCAAACGTCGAACTCGACACCGTAATCATCGACGTCCCCACAGTACCCTCCGTACCCTACCACCACGCCGTACTCATGGAACCCACCGAAATCCCCGTCTTCACCCGAAACCCCACCGGAGAAAAAAAACTCCAACGCCTAAGCGAAAGCTCCAAAATTTTTGAAACCCTCAAAGGCTTCATGAACATCCTGCGCGTTTACACAAACCAAACCAACCGAACCCAAGTCGAAAAAGCCACCGCTAAAGTACTGGGGCAGATCCCCTCAGCAACCAAAATCTCATTCTAGCACCCGGATACACTGTCTCTTAAATACTAGTCTTGCTTAGGAGATACCCACGCACACTCTATGCGTGGGAAGAGAGCAAATGTCAAATGAAGCCAATGCTGCGGACAAAAAAATAATCAGTGTAAGAATCAAACGCAAACCTGAAATGAAAACTGAACCCTCACAGCTGTTCTCTGATAAAGACATCCGCAGAATAGTCACAGAATTTGTATCCTCCTGGATAAGAGGCGACATAATCATCCGCTTCCCAACCGCCGTCGAACTCGCCAAAAAAAACCCCCTCAGCATCACATTTCCCATCGACCCCTCCGTTAACGCAGAACTTAAAATAAAGGAACACTACGTAGAACTACTCTCCATAATCGCCGGTATCAAACCTGCATCAGAGAACGACCAAAAAAAAGCAATCAATGAAGTTTTCAAGATGCTACTCATGTTCCGTAGCTCTAACCGTATCGAAGGCAAAATAATCTCAAACGACCTCCAAAAACGAGTCGAAGATCTCGAAAAAAAACTTGATGCCCAAACTAAACTCACTGAACAGATAACCGGATTCCTATTTACCCCCAAAAAAACAAACAAAGCAAAATCTAGCAGTTAAAAGACAGACTCCTGAAGGGTAAGGTTTATTCATGGGAATTTATATTCTGCTTGTGCTTTCAGCAAACACGCTCCGGTAGTATAGTCCGGTCAAGTATGCCGGCCTTTCGAGTCGGCGACCCGGGTCCGAATCCCGGCCGGAGCACTATTCCTCTGTATGTGGTGTCTCTCCTAAACATTTTTTGGTTACACTTGGGCATTCACGGTAAATATATTAGGTCTCCTTGGAAATTATGATGAGCGTGGTTGACTTGTTTTGTGTTTTTATTGTCTTATGGGTTGATAGGTTTGTATGGGTCGGTCTGAGCGGGTTGTAAGGCTGGGTTCTGAAGGTTTTAAGTAATTGTTTGGGGTTAGAAAGAGATCTTTG
>JAIRTW010000065.1 GCA_031254875.1 Candidatus Bathycorpusculum termitum | reverse complement strand
GACGGCTCGGATGCGTTTTCCTATCCATTCTTTGGGGACTAGGATTCTTGCGGAGGTGGCGCAGGGTTTGGCTGTTTTTTCGATGACTTCGTATCCTTGCATGGTTATGTTCATGGGTTGTTTGGCGGCTGTTTGGTTTTCTGTCATTTTAGTTCGTTTGCAATATTATTGCAAACATATTTATAAACTTGCTGGTGAGCTAAACACATACGGTTTCTATGGGTTGGTGTGAGGGTTGGTTTTTCTTTTTTAGATAGTCGGCATACCAGGTGAAGAATTTGGTTATGCCGTATTCGTAGATTTTTTTGGTTGTTTCTTTTCGGCATTCTTCTAGCCATTCCGTGATTTGGGGATGGGTTGTTATCTCCATTTTTTCATCTCTACCCTATCGGTTTAAATAACACAATTTTTTATGGATAAAGAATGGGTTTGTTTGTAAACAATAACGAGAATTATATCGGTATATGGGCGTAAAGGCCATCTAAAATTCAGACAAATAACCCCCTCGTTAAAAACACCCAAAACAATAAGGGCTTAGGTCTACGGATTTTTATTTTTAGGCATAACAGTTTTCTAGTACACTGACACAATTAAATTTTAGGATATAAAAACCTCAATTTTCCTCTTGCACTCTCAGTTGTAAACTGCCAGTTGACCGTAAGGTCTCTTTGGGATGGAGATAAATTTGAGTGTGTTTTGCTCGTCCAAGAGGGTTCCTTCGGTGGTTTCTATTGATTCAAGTTGCCATTTTTTTGAGTGCATGTAGACACCAGTAGAATACGATAACGGCTATGATGCTGATTATGAGGAAGCCTTGGGGTATGCTGATACTTTGAAAGTTCCCAACAAACAGATCACGGGTCGCATTTACACCGTATGAGAAGGGGTTGATCTTTGCGAGGTATTGTAACCATAGGGGAGCAAGGGCCAAAGGTAGAAATATGCCTGATAGTAGTGAGACGGGCAGGGTTATGGTGTTCATTGTTGGTGCCAGGGAATCTTCGACTTTGTAGATTAGTGCAAAGGAGTAGGAAATGCAAGACATGATAGCGCCTATCAAAACGTAGAGACCCAAGGACAAAACAAATCCGGCGGCGTTTAGGGATAGCCCAAAGGGGATAGCAACCAGTGTTATCAGTATACACTGTGCAAGCAAAACAACAACGTCGCGGAGGACTTTGCCTAGTATGATGGCTGAGCGGCTCACAGGGGTGACGAGGTAGCGCTGAATTACGCCGGAACGGATTTCATCGATTAAGGGAAAACCTACAAATGCACAGCCAAAGATGGCCTGCATAACCAAAAGCCCTGGAATGAAAACATTTGCGGTATTTCCGTCTGTAAATCCTGGAACGCTGCCTAAGCCGCCCAGCAGGGGCATATACAAAATCAGATACATCAGGGGTTGAAACATGTTTATAAAAATAAAGACGGGACTTTTGAGAATATGACGCATGTTAGCGGTAAACATTAACTGTATATCGTGGAGTAGTTTCATTGTTTTTCACCATCATCTTCCCGCAGAGAACGTCCGGTATACTTTAAGAAAACATCATCCAAAGTGGGTCGGGCAAGTGTTACACTCTGAACCGGCATTTCTGAACCATCGAGCAACCGTAACAGATCCGGAAGAGCGCGTTCGCCATCTTTGAGAGTAAGATAAACCGAACTATCAGTAACGTTGAGGCGCTCTAGCTTTACATGCTCATTTAGCAACCCCTCGGCCTGGCTGGCGATCTCTGAGGAGGTAAAACTAAAAACAATGGTATCGCCGCCTACCGAGCTTTTTAACTCATCAGGAGTTCCTTGAGCAATAATTTTGCCATGATCAATGATTGCAATAGTGTCACAAAGTTTGTCAGCTTCATCCATATATTGCGTGGTCAGCAATATAGTAACCCCCTCATCTTTGAGTTTCTGTATTTCAACCCAAAGATACGCCCGACTCTGAGGATCAAGTCCAGTCGTTGGCTCATCGAGCAAGAGTAATTGCGGATGATGAATCATACCCAAAGCTATATCCAAACGTCTCTTCTGCCCACCTGAATAAGTGGATGCCGGCCGATCGATATAGCTGGTCATTTGAAACCGTTGAGAAAACTCCGTAGCCGATCGTTTAGCCGCCGTAGCATCTATGCCAAAAAGTTGAGCTTGAAGAACCAAATTTTCGGTTCCACTAAAAGCCAAATTTGCTCCACCCGCTTGGCTTACAAACCCTACCTGCTGGCGAATTTTATCTGGCTGCTTGACTAAATCATAGCCTAAAACTTTTACTTCACCCCCACTGGGACGCATAAGAGTGGAGAGCATCTTTTGAGTGGTTGATTTTCCAGCACCATTTGGACCTAAAAAACCAAAAATCTGACCCCGCCTAACAACTAAATCAACACCCCGAACCGCCTCAACCTGCCGTCTCTTACCATGCTCCTTTAAAACAAAAATTTTCTGTAACTGCTTTATTTCAATAACATAATCACTATGCATAAAGCGACCTCGCCTCAGTACTATTTAAGACTTCAGCAACCCAATTCAAGACCTGATCACAACTAAATTCCAGAAGAGCATACAAGGGCACAAAAATAGTTAACGCTGAGAAACAAGGGTATAAGCGTGATTTATGCATCAAAGGTAAAGAGTTTTCACCTATAGCGAGAATAGAGCTGTTGTTTGTATTTGGGTGGCAAACAATCGATACCTGCGAAGATGTCTAAAGCTTGGGTAATAGAGACTTTGTGAAATCTACCGTTCAGCTGTGCTTGCGATAAGATCAGGCACAGGCGAACAAAATATGCCTGTCGATTTATTGACCAAGTGTTTATAATATAGAAGCAACAAATGTTTGGGACGATACTTTTCCTCAATTCCTATCGTCCAACCTTATGCTACGCCCATGTGGGAAGTGTCTCTTAAGGGAAGTTGTAACATACCTTATAGTGATTGATGCATTACCCTATAAAAACCCAAAATCACTGGGTTTTCTAAGTGACCACTTAAGCCGAATTCCAAGGTTGTCGCTTCTTGCTGAATAGCTTAAATGTTTGGTGAGGGGAAAGTCTCGGAATAATCCAAGACAGGAGTTTTCCTGCTTAATATGAGCGCCGCCGAAAGGACTCGAACCTTTGACCTACTGATTAACAGTCAGTTGCACTACCGGGCTGTGCAACGGCGGCAAACAACCGGTGTTTCTGCAACTTTCATTCTAACATAGGTATTTAAGTATACCCCATGCACCTCGAAAAATAAATTAAAAATCAGGTACATGAATCCTCCCTTTGATTATGCCTGTTAAAGTTTTGCCGTTTTGTTCTTTGTATGGTGGTTTTGTCTATTTTAGTTGTGTCTGCTAATGCTGTTTTGTTCACAATTTTTCTCTGCGCTGTCTTTGTCCTTATCCATTTGTCGGGTTTACGCGTATGCGTTAACGGCTTTGGGACAAAATTATTCATCTTCTTTTTGCAGAGTTTTCTCATCCTCAGGAGTTAATAGGATATCTCTTATGAAGACCTCAGCATCATACCCTTCTAAAAACTGCAGAACTTTGTCCAAATCAGACGTCTTCACAAT
>JAIRTW010000098.1 GCA_031254875.1 Candidatus Bathycorpusculum termitum | reverse complement strand
GGTGGCATCTTCAGCGAGCAAATCGACCTTTAGACCATGAGCTTTGGCGTAGCCAATACATTCTTCTGTGACTTTGAGTACCTGTTCGCGGGTTTTGCGAAGCTTGCATTCTATGTGGAGGTCTGAGGTGGGTATGATCATGCTCATAGTTGAAGCGCCGCATTTTAACACCGCATCTATGTCACCTATAGTGCCTCGTCCGGCGCTACTGATTTCCGCGCGCAGACCCTGATGAGCGATTAAGCTCACAGCATTCATTTCGCCTTCCGATACTGATGCGAAGCCGGCTTCAATCACATCCACGCCAAGTTCATCGAGCCTTTGGGCTATGCGCAACTTATTTTCAGCTACAAGTGATACTCCGGGTGTTTGTTCACCATCACGCAGGGTGGTGTCTAAAAATTTTATAGATTTAGGGAAGCGGTTGAATAAAGCAATACCCCATTTTAATCACATCGCTAAGTTCCAGCGTCAAGCCGAGATATAAAATTATTGGTATCATATCTTCCAGAAATTTTGGCCATAATTTGTTGATTTCTTAACGTTTAAGTTCCGCCCAAATTTAGAAAGACCACTCTTTGACCGTTTTTAGGACTGAAAGTAATGTGGTGGGCCGAGCCGGACTTGAACCGGCGACCTTTGGCTCGTAAAGCCAACGTCCTAACCAGGCTAGACGACCGGCCCACGGTGCTAAACATAGAGATTGCAGGCGGTTAATATTAGAATTATGTTTTCCCAGCCACCCAATCACTATCATAGTTTAAAATAATGGGTTTCTTCGTTGATAGTCCATGTGGTCAACCTTGTATTTTGAAGCGCAACATAGCAGCTATACCGCCGAATGCATTTTTGAGCATCTGGCCCTCTTCAGTTTCAGTTGAGATAACTTCGACTTCTGTGTTGGTGAGCTGGGCGAGGTCTGCTATGTCGTCAACGAGATCTTTTTTGTCCACAACCGTCAGTGAAGGCGCTTTGCATGAGTTACATAGTTTGCCGACTATTCCTTTCTCGAAGTCTGCGAGGTCTTTGCCTTTGACGGTGTGTTCTTCTTGGGTATTACATGCACTGCATTTCACGGTAACTCTGACCATATCTATGTCTTCTGAGAGGAGAACCATCCGGACTGCGCCCATATTCATGAGACGTCGGACTTCGGATTCGCCGTAAGTGATGAATCCGCTGTCATGACCAACTTCATAGAGGAATTTTTGCATGATTTCTTTCTCTTCGATGTAGCGGACTTTTTTCATGATTTCTGGAGCTTTGTCCACCACTTCTTTGACGCCTTGCTCTTCTACGTAGGCGGTGTCAAGTATGTCTATAATTTTGTTTTTGAGCTGGTAGTTGAGGTAGGCGCCTTTTTCAAAATCGTATTTGGTGGGTCCGGGGCCCCCGACAATGATGCCTTTAAGGGTGTCTATGGGCAGAAAGATATCGTTAGCATGATTTCCCACACGTGTGAAGTATTCGTTGAGTTGCATGTCGCGGAGCCGCTCATAGCGTCGTGCTGACTGCCCACCCGCGCGAGTTTTGCCTGCTACACCGGAATGCATCTGCCGTATGATATCGAGACGTTTGCCCTGCAGGGTTGCTATGGTGGCGTCTGAAGCATCTACCAGTAGGATGCCAAAAGTTTCTTTTTCACGCAACATTTCCTGGAGATGTTCGGTATGGAAACGGCTGTCACAACGGTACAGAAAAATCCTAATTGGCTCCGGCGGCACGATAACATAGCTTTCCATGCGCTCGGTACCGGGTCCACCGCCTTCTTGGGGCAGAGCACCAGTGAAAATGACAATGCCTTTTTCACCGGGGTCTTTGAAGAGTTTAAGCTTCTGCTGGGCTTTAACGATGGCATCGAGTACATTTTTGCGTGTGACATTGGATTTTATGTTGCTGGCGGTGCCGTATTCGTTGCGCAACAAGTTAAGTGCATCGCTGATTTGTTTATCAGGCGGCACATAGATTGTGATGAGTTCAGTGTGGCTACCCTCTTTGCCTGCTAGGGCATTGATAGTTTTTCGTAACCTGAACAGCTCCAAAGAGCTTTTTTTGGGGGTGCTCAATTAATTTCACGAAAGGAGTAAATCAAATAGTTACGTTATGATGAGGAAAATAAAAGTTCCGGACCCAAAATTGGGGGTTATGCTTTAGTTGCTGTAGAGGCACCCGCTACTGGAGCAGGGGGTGTTTCGGGGACTCCGATGGCGTCTTTGAGGTACGCTTTGAAGGGCCCAAGTTTACCACCGTAGTTACCTGCAGAGATTTTTACAATTCCAGGGCAGTTTATGGATGCAACGACACCGACTTTCATTGCTTTCTTAACTGCATCCAGCGTTAAGCCGTTGATAACGATTTCAAGGACTGAGTTGACGCCTTCGGGAACCACTGTATCAGGAACGATTTCGCGCAGTGTAGGGCAGTAGGTTTGATTAGTGGAAGCTTTGAGTTTGTACTTGAGTGAACCGGCTTTACTTCCTGAACGACACACTCCGCCGGGGAAAGGCAAAATTACATCTGGAACCTGAGCGCGAATTGCGTCAACAGCGGCTTCCGATGCGACGAGACATTCAGGCATGGTTTTTGCAAATATCATAAAGTTACCGCCTGCCACTGCCTCAGTGGCGCCAAAGCCGTCTTCTACAAAAAAGTTACCTTCCATGACGGGGATTTTCCAGCATTTACGCCCACCAATAAGAGCTTTCTTTTGGAAACCGTCTCCAAAGTAACGGAGGCTGCTACCAATAAGCAGAACACGTTTACCTAAGAGACCGTTGAAAGCCGCAGTTGTGGGACAGGTCATAGTGCATTGTCCGATTCGCCCCAGAAGTGAATGTTTTAATTCAAAACGGTCTTTGTTATAGATTTGAATAAGTATACCAGGTCTTTTGTCGGGAGTCTCACTTGCGGGTACAATGCGTTCAACGGCGGCTTCCGCTGAGGCAGCAATAACGCTTGTTGCATACCCAGTGGTTATAGAGGCAGCGATTTCTGCCCATTTCTCGTTGTGAGCTGTTATGAGCACTCTTGCAGCCCAAAGGGGAAACATTTCTGCAAAAGTATCCTCCACCTGAACCACACCGTAAGTGGTTTTAACATAATACATCTGCTTTTTTTCATCGTAACTTTGGATTTCAAGTGGACTATCATTTGATGACATTGATAAGACCTTGACAGTTGAGTGGGCTTTTGTATAATTTAAGAGTTTTCATGATTTTTCAGGTTTCAACTTGACGGTTTTTTCAACTCCAAACAGTCAACATTGGCCTCAACCAGCAGACCGGAGCAAATCAGGAGTTAGACAACGAGGGGGGTTTCATAAGCAAGCTGGATTTATCAGTGGTTGCGAGCTCATAGGTATAGCTGGTTTGGACGGATTTTTTGGGGCAAGTCTCGGCACATTGATAACAGAACACACATTTGGAGAGGTTAAGCTGAGGCCGCCGCTTACCCTCAACGGAAACCATTTCGATTGCTTTGGCGGGGCAATCTCTGCTACACAACCCACAACCGATACAGGTAAAAAAATCAAAGCAGGGCTGACCACGATACTTCTCAGGCAGATTCGGTTTCTGGCGGGGATACAATTCGGTTGCAGGCTTCGTAAATATGTTCCTAAACACAGTTTTAAACACAGCTGGAACATGAGGCCTCTTAACCAAACAAAGTCACCAACTTCACCCAGAATGGAACTGGCAGAATTTTTGTGTTGCGGATTCATAGCTGCTTATCCCACCCAAAATCCGATCCATACGTCTTTCATTTGAAACCTCTTTTAACATACTCCAATCACAGCCCAACATCAATATATTATTATCAGCTTAGCTCCAATATAGAAAAGAAGGTTAAACAATGAACACCCAACCCAACTGGCAACACATCTTTGAAGAATGTAAAAACAATATCCAAAAAGCTATCCAACCCTGCCTCAAAACGCTCAATGAACCTCAGCCGAAACTGGGCATGGGAGCAGGTGGCGATCTCATGAAACCTGCGGATTTAGCATCAGAGTCAGCCATCATCGAAACCCTCAAAAAACACGATGTATCATTCACACTCATCAGTGAAGAATCAGGCATCAAAAAATACGGATTTTCAGCCGAAGACTGCTACATCACTGTTGACCCCATAGACGGAACAACCAACCTGACCCGCAATTTACCCTTCTACTGCACCTCAATCGCGGTATCCAACACCCCATATCTTGCAAACGTCTACGCAGGCATGATTGCAGACTTAGTTCACGACCAAACCTACGTGGCTTTTGCTGGCAGAGGGGCCTTCTGCAACGGTAAACCTATACACACCTCAAAAACCCAGAGATTAGACGAGGCATGCATCGGTTTAGACCTCAATGCCTACAAAACCAGCCTAAACATGGATTTCGCCGCAAAAATAATCGAAAACACCAAACATACCCGCCACTTCGGCGCCAACGCGTTAGAAATCTGCTACGTCGCCAGTGGCTTAACAGATGCTTTCATCGATTTACGAACCAGAATCCGCACAACAGATGTCGCCGCGGGATTCTTGATTGCTAAAGAGGCAGGCACTATAATAACTGACAAAGCAAACCAACCCATAAACGTGCCCCTTGACCCCAAACAAACACTTAATTTCGTTGCTTCAGCCAATACGGATATTCATAAACAAATCCTGAGCCTGATCAGTGCCGATGTTTAGTCTGCTTCTGCCCCATCCCGCCGCTATAATAAAGAACACAAAAACCAGAACACTTCTCATCGCGGACCCACACATCGGCTGGGAAATGGAGCTACAGCAGAAAGGTATCTATGTACCAAGCCAAACCAGTAAAATCCTGACCAAACTAACCACCATACTCATGCAGTACAAACCAAATGCACTGGTGATTTTGGGCGACGTCAAGTACACGGTGGTTTCTATCGAACTGGGCGAGTGGCATGACATCCCTGACTTCTTCAAAAAACTCCAAACCCATGTAGAAAGCATATCAATTGTCCGGGGCAACCATGACGCCAATCTCGAACCCATGCTCCCCGAAAACATTGCGCTTTTACCTGCGACAGGGGCAGTATTTGGCGATGTAGGCGTTTTTCATGGTCATACCTGGCCATCGCCTGAGTTGCTGGGCTGTAAAACCCTTGTGATGGGGCATCTGCACCCTGTGGTTGTTTTCCGCGACCCCACCGGTTACAAGATGACAAGACAGGTATGGCTGAGAGCAAACTTGGACAGTGAAGCCTTAGCGAAAACTCTACTTCAGAAGAACCGAATCAAAACCGCCGGGTCAATCAAAGAAACACTTCAGAAATACTGCAACATCAAACTCAAGGCAACAGAGCTCTACATAATGCCCAGCTTTAACGATTTCTTGGGCGGCAGACCCATAAACGAAACGCTCCCACGCAAAGAAAGCAACGGTGGCAAAACGCTCATCGGACCTGTGCTACGTTCAGAAGCTGTGGATGTGGAAAATTCAGAGCTACACCTGCTAGATGGAACTTATCTGGGAACACTAAACCAGTTAAGAAACCTAGGCAAGAATAATTAAAGTTTGATTTTTCTGGCAAATTATACGCATAAGTGTCTGCCACTTACTGTCAACGAAACACTATCAACTGCTAGCAACCATACCTTAATACTTACGCTTGAGTGTGATAGCGGATAAAGAAAATCTGTTACTTAGACCCAGTATGCTGGAGCCAACTCTTATATTTGCCACATGTTATATGGCTAATATAGTTTAAGGGAGAAGTAAACAGCATGAAACTTGTAACTGTCCTTTTACCAGAGGCTTATTTGGAAGGTTTAGATGAATTAGTAAGAGCAAACATGTATCCAAGCAGAAGTAGCGTCATCCGTAGTTCAGTCCGCGACCTGCTAAAGAAAGAACTCTGGGAAAACAAACGGGGCAGATAAACCTAAACCCGCTTTACCGCAGCACATAACCGCTTGGCAACTTCAGTAGGATCCTCAGCTAAAGTGATTTCTCTGCCCACAATGAGATAGTTAGCGCCTGCTTTAACTGCGGCTTCTGCTCCACCACCCTGCACACCAACCCCAGGTGAATAAATCGCCACCCGGTCACCAAGAATCTGCTTGACTTCAATAATTTTTTCGGGACAAGTTGCCCCCACCACTACACCATCAGCACCCCATTGAACTGCCTTCTTGGCAAACACAACATACTGCGGCATCTGTTGCCCAGTAAAAGGATCAACTATGATTTGCCCATATCCTTCTCCGGCACCTTTATGGCTCATATATGTCAAAAGGATAACGCCACGGTTGAGCCTTTTAGAAACCGCAAAAAGCGGCTTTAACCCTTCTTCCCAGCCTACAAAGGGGTTAGCAATGATGGCGTCAAAACCGACGGCATAGTAGTATTCGGCTATGACTTGGTTGGTGGCACCTATATCGTTGACTTTAGCATCCATAATGGCAAGCAAACCTTGTTTGCGGATTTGCTCGACGAGAGACTGAACGCCGTCAAAGGTACCCAATGGAAGTGTGAGATGGTGATTGATTTTTACGGCACAGATGTAGGGGTGAACAGACTCTAGAATTTTTTGGGCTTTGATTAGAATATTGTTGCGGTTTTCGGCTGCCGTAAATGGGAAGTCTAGTGCTAAGACTATTGGAGATTGTTTACTTTTTGCAACTTCCTGCATTTTACCCTTAAACGACATAGCTGTACCTCGTGTTAGAATCCTTGACCACGCAGTTTTATCCTCAATTTAGGATTTAAACCTTCAAGTAACATGCGAAGCTTAAAATCTGCCTCCGTTCAATTTTGCGTATAACATCAGCAAGTTTACGCATGTTAAGGAGGAAAAAATATGCCCAACCAAACTCTTGCCCAAAAAATTATCGCTAAACATCTAGTTGAAGGAAAAATGGTGGCAGGCGAAGAAGTCGCACTCAAGATCGATCACACCCTCACACAGGACTCCACAGGCACCATGGCATACCTCGAATTTGAAGCCATGGGCGTCCCCAAAGTCAAAACTGAACTCAGCCTCAGCTTTGTTGACCACAACATGCTCCAAAACGACTACCGCAATGCCGACGATCACCGCTACCTTCAAGGCGTCGCCGCCAAATACGGCGTAATCTTTAGTCGCCCCGGCAACGGTATCTGCCACCAGCTCTACCTCGAACGCTTCGCCCGCCCAGGCAGAACACTGCTGGGCAGTGACAGCCATACCCCTACGGCAGGCGGTATGTGTATGATTGCTATTGGTGCCGGAGGCTTAGATGTAGCGGCGGCTATGGCGGGGGAACCTTTCTATATGGAGATGCCTAAAATTGTAGGTATAAAATTGAGGGGTAAACTTCAGCCGTTTGTCTCAGCTAAAGATGTCATCCTTCAAGTCCTCAAAATCTTGACCGTTAAAGGCGGTATCAACAAAATCCTCGAGTACTATGGTCCAGGCGTGGAAACCCTAAGCGTCCCAGAACGGGGAACCATCACTAATATGGGCGCCGAGACAGGAGCAACCACATCTATTTTTCCCTCAGACGAAACCACCAGGACCTTCCTTGAAGCCCAGGGACGAGGTATGATGTGGATGGAACTCAAAGCAGATCAAGATGCGGCCTATGATGAAAACATCGAGATTGACCTCTCCAAGCTTGAACCCTTAATTGCCCTGCCTCATAGTCCCGACAACGTTAAAAAAGTCAGCGAGCTTGAAGGAGTAGCAGTTGACCAGGTCTGTATTGGTAGTTGCACCAACTCGTCGTTGCACGACCTAAAAATCGTCTCAGCTTTGCTGAGGGGCAAAAAGGTCCATGAAAATACCAGCTTAACGGTTTCTGCAGGTTCACGGCAAGTTATGGAGAATTTGGCTATGTCAGGAGAACTTGAACCCCTCATACAATCAGGCGCAAGAATACTAGAAAATGCTTGTGGTCCCTGCATAGGAATCGGTCAATCACCGCCCACCGAAGCTGTATCATTGCGCACTTTTAACCGTAACTTCAAAGGCCGATCGGGCACACAAAACGCCGAAGTCTATCTCGTCAGCCCCGAAACAGCCACCGCGGCCGCTCTAAATGGAAAAATCGTTGACCCACGTAACCTCGGCAAATTTCCACAGATTGTTATGCCCGAGAAGTTCATCTTGAGCGATGCAATGTTTATTCAACCCAGCCAATGTGCAAATAACGAAATCATCAGAGGACCCAACATTAAACCTCTGCCCGACTTTGCGCCTCTGCCCAAGAATCTGCAGGGTGAAGTTCTTCTAAAAACGGGCGACAACATTACAACTGATGACATCATCCCAGGTGGCTCTGAAATCATGTCACTCCGAAGCAACATCCCCCAAATCAGCACCTACACATTCTGTCACGTTGACAAAACATTCGCGGCGCGCGCAGAGCAACGAAACGGCGGATTCATTGTGGGAGGCGAAAACTATGGGCAGGGTAGTAGCCGCGAACATGCCGCACTTGCACCCAAATACTTAGGCATCAAAGCAATCATCGCCAAATCGTTTGCCCGCATCCATCTGGCAAACCTTGTCAACTTTGGCATCCTGCCGCTAACGTTTGTGAACAAAAAAGATTATGACGATACCGCTTTGGGTGATATTTTAGAACTGGAGCTTAATTGCTTAAAAGAACACCTCACCATTGTAAACAAGACCAGAGGTACGAGGATAGAGGTTAACCTTAATCTAAGTAGGGTAGAAACAGAGCAGGTGCAAGCAGGCGGAAAATTAGCGCTTATAAAAAAGCTAAACAAAAATAGGCAATGCCCCAACATAAGATAGATAATTGTGTTTTATCGGATATTTGGTTGGCAGTAGAAAAATTCGCGCCGACCACAAATGATCCGTTAGACCTCCAAACGTTGCAGACGAAAACCCACGCTTAAACCCATTAATAAAATTCCAACAGAACCTAAACAAATCAACAGCACAAACAAAACACCACCACACCTTAGAAAAACACTTACGCCACCTAACCAAACGACCCAACCGCTCACACAAAATACTATTAAAGTTTTCAACATCGGCTGTTTCAATAGCCCCAAAGAAAAGCCCCCCATAAACAACAATCCTCTCTTTACCAACCACCCAAAAATAGCAAAGACCGTTCTAGAGCCGCAACCGTTGGTGTCTAACTTTTGCAGAATTAGAAACATGCCAATCACTAACCCTACGCCCAAATCATACATCCATAAGTCATTAAAAAGCCCGTAAATAACTTAATTTCATAAGAGGCGCGAAATTTTCTGAAACATCACCTATTAGGGGGTTACATAACCTTATATGCCAAGTTGAAGAAACGGTTGAATTAAAACAGAAATACAAAATAAGAAGTTACACGCCGCCATATCAGGCGTGCCGCGTCTATAAATTGGGAGTTTAGACTAAACTTTCCAAACTGAAGAGCTGGTAAGTGTCCAAGTGATGATAAGGTTCATCTGTGGACTGTTGTACTCTTGTACGTTCGTTAAGGTGTCAAGCATGCCGGTTTGTTTGTCGAAGTAGACAATATTGGTTTCAGTGCGAATACGGCTTCCGGTTGAATCAGTCATGTCGACGAATTGATCCTGCAGAGACCAACCGTTTCTAACTCTGGGTCCGCTAGCGTAAGATACGGTTTCGACAACGTCTACGGTTAGACCGTCATATCCTAAGGGTCGAAGTTTATCGTTTAATTTGAGGTCTGAACCGTAAATAGGCCAAAAGCCATCATCTTCCCGTAGTTTGTTTCCGTTAGACAGGTCTATTCCTTCCTCCTGAACGATTTCTGTGCCGTTAATGAACCGCCAAGTTGTTGTAAAAGAGACAAAACTGCCGTTAACGTCGGTTATAGCGACTTTGTAGTAGTCTGTTTGGTTATATTGGTTAAACCCATTGGGTTCAACAGCATCTTCGCTTCCAAACATAGAACGCCCCTGCAACGAATAATAAAAGACATCACCGGCTTTTACGCCGGGAACCGCGGGTTTAGCAGGGGCTGGCTGGACCGCATAGGCTATTACAACACTAACAACGATTAGTATAGCTACCAGACCGATTATAGTGTATAGCCGTAAACTTTTCTTTTTGCTATATGACATGCTTTATGATGTGCCTGTCACCTATTTAGTTTTTTTCCCAAAACAGGACCCAACAACAGAGCATCACAGATCAAACATAGGAACTGGTTTTTTAACTAAGCACCAAAAAGATACAGAACAGTAGAGAGATAACGATCGCCGAATATACCAACCACTGAGTTAAGCTCAACCAATACCTTAATCCCTCCAGGTTTTTCCAAAGCAGAACTGCAAGCAGAGTTTGGAAAGAAGCGGAGAGGAAAGCGAGTATAGTCAAAGCAATTTTTTAAATCCTGCCAATATTTTCTCTAGTTCCATAGCCGCATTAAAAGATAGATCATCGCTGTCGTATTCGATTTTTTTTAATCCCTTAAAGTTTGGAGGCAACTCCACTTTTCGCTCAACCAGTAAAACAACCTGTGTGTTATATTTTAGATATGCCGCGTTGATTTCGGAGGTGATGTTAGAATTTAGTATGTACAACCCACTGTAACGCCTCTCCTGTTCCGCGGCGGCTATATTAATTACGGCACAGTCACAATTTTTCATTAATCCAAATTTATTTTCAGAGATCGGAACCGCTGTTTCTTCTTTATCCCCTACAATGTAGTCGTAATGGAGAAAATCCAGCATCCTCTTCACTTGGTCAGCAACCTTGGTGTCGCTGTTGGATATGAAAACCCGGGGTTTTAGGTCACCGTTTTGGGATTCAATCGGTGCACTTAGCTTCCTTTCAAAAGTTACGGTTCTATCCATTTGAGGCTCTGTTATGTATGAGGTTGTAGCTGAAGCATCAAAAGTAACCTTTGAGCTGGCAAGGCTTTTAAGCCTATTAGCAAAGCGTTTATTCGCTAGCTCACTCACGCGTAACAGTTGAAGATCAATCTCATTGTCCATGGCATCTCCTTTTCCGTCGATTGTATCGTTGTCAAAATTGAAAGCTACAATTGTGCCCTTCTGTGCTCGTCCCTTCACCAATAATTTAACGAATCCCTGCACTTCAGCCAAGCTAACATGATCGGATTGTGCAATTAAAAGCGGTTGACCACCTTCAGTAAACCCATTCACGCCCAAAGAGGGGTCTCCTGGTCGGCCGTTGAACTTTTTAATAACCCACTCTTCAAAGGCACGTGAGGAAACTTTTCTGAGACTTTTTTCATTCACCTGCCGCGCCCTAAAGAGGATAAACACAACCATCACTACAACAACCGCCACAGCCGCTATGATTCCGCCAATGAGTAATGGATTAAAACCGCCCGGTTGTGGTTCTTCTGTTGGCGTCGGCTCTACTATAGTCGGCGCTGAGGTTTGGCAGCAGACTATTTGGAAAATTCCGGCCGCTGAGAAAAAGAAAAATATGATAAAGACCACTAAAGGCAGTTGTTTATTCATGGTTTCGCATCCTGTAGGGCAAATGGTTAACTCCTGACCATATAAATGGCGTACAGTAAATAGAAAGTTATTGGTTGTGTCACCTTAAATAATTTGGGGAAGAAATTTAGCCGCAACCAAACAAAACCTGATAAACGTCGCTTGGTTCTTATAGAAATACGGCTAAAGAAGAGCTCAACCTTTTTTGGCTGCAACCCATCCAAGTTGGTTAACATATAAAAACTCTTCCATACAATTAATAGTTGTTGAACTGAACAGTATTTTGGCGATCACATTTTTAGATTTCCATTCAACCGACTTTGCCGCAACTCCGGTTTAGTTCTGTCAGCATTGTATAAATAGCGGAGGAAACAAATTTTCAGGTTGTAACCAAGTACATTGCAAGTCTGCTTCTTGTTTTTATGGGTTCCATGGATTGCGCAACAACTGCAATTGGAACACATTATTTCAATACACAGGAGCTCAACCCGTTGATAGCAGATCTTGTTCATACAAATCTACCTGCATTTGTGGTGGTAAAACTCACTGTAACGATTGGTGTAGGTATGATTTTTCTGTTAGCCGAAAAAACATTGATGGCCAGCAAAAATAAAACTGATAAATCCTTTAAAATCGCCCATAACACCTTAAAAGCTACCTATATTGGGATAACGGTGTTTCTTGTCATAGTGGTTGCAAACAACATCATTGTACTTCTGAGGGCAATGTAACCTCAAATGAAGATAAGATAAAATAAACACTCCTTGATTATCGCTGTAATATTCATCGCAGAAGAAGACACTGTGTTTGGTGGGCTTGTGCCCAAACATTTTAAAACATACACACCTAACATATTTCCTTAAATCAGCAGGGGTATCCTTGAGTTTAAACTACCATTACATGCAATTGCCCCGTGAAGTCATCATTGGGGAAGGCTCCCTTCGCCGCATTCCGGAGGTTGCATCGCGGCTGGGGCTTAAAGGAAAAGCCTTGGTGCTGTCGGATTCACAGTGCTACAATCTTGCCGGAAAAACTGTGTCAAGTTTTCTTGAAGAAGCTAGATTGGTTCCGGACTTTTTTCTAGTTAAATCTATGAGTGTGGACGACCTCATAACGGTTGAGAAGCAACTTAAAGAACTAAAGCCTCGGGTAATCTTTGGCGTAGGCGGCGGAACAATCATCGACGCGGCGAAAATCAGTTCAGCCAGTCAAAATATCCCATTCATCAGCGTACCTACCACCGTATCCCATGACGGTGTTGCCAGCCCGCTTGCATCCATCAAAGGCTCAGATAAACCCTACTCGGTTCTCGCACAGGCGCCCATGGCGATAATCGCTGATACAGAGGTCATATCTAAGGCTCCTTGGCGGTTTGTAGTCAGCGGCTGTGGAGATATTATCAGCAAATTCACCGCTGTAAAAGACTGGCGACTGGCTCATCTAGAAAACGGTGAATACTACGGCGGCTATGCAGCGAGCTTGGCGCTGATGAGTGCTAAACTCGTCACGGAAAACGCCGGCTTAATCGCCCACAAAAAAGATGAAGGTTTACGGGTGCTGATGGAAGCTTTGATAAGTTGCGGCGTTGCCATGAGCATTGCGGGTAGTAGCCGTCCCTGTAGCGGCTCTGAGCACCTTTTCAGTCATGCACTAGAGATTATAAATTCCCATCACGCTATGCACGGTGAACAATGCGGTGTGGGTGCCATCTTGAGTTCATTTTTGCATGGTTCTAACTGGCAACAAATCAAAGCTACACTTCAAAAAATCGACGCACCTGTCACCGCTCACGAGTTAGGTGTCAAAGATATGGATGTTGTGAAAGCTCTCCAAATCGCCGCTCAAATCCGGCCTGAACGCTACACCATTCTGCATAAGCTTAATTTGGGTTTTGATGCCTGTGAAACTGTGGCGCGTGCAACAGGAATAATTAGCTAAGCTTAAGGGGTTCAAGTAAAGCGAAAGCGTTGCCTTCAGGGTCTTCTGCGGCGGCAATCCAGCCAACTTCAGGAACCTCCTGTTTGGGTTGTGTGATTTTGCCTCCGGATTTGACGATTTTTTCCAAAAAATCCGTTATAGATTCCACGGAGTAATAGTTGATAGGTTTGCCCTCATGCATCTGCCGCTTGTACATACCGCCGTTTACACCTGGGCGCAACATCATGCCTTTGTTGTCGGTGGGTACAGTTTGGATTATCCAATATTCGATGGGCCCTCCGGCTTGGATGATTTTCCAGCCGAAGACTTCTTCGTAGAAGCGTTTGATTTTCTCAACGTTATCCGCTGGGATTTCAAAATGTACTATAGTGTGATTCATTTTGGGTTTTCACCTCCAGATACATTTTGTGTATTGTTAGAAATGTATTTAATACTATGGTGTCTATAGATTTAACTTTTTTTAACCAGAAAAACCGATTGCTTGTGTAGTATATTCCAAATTTTTCAAAAAAATAGCGTAGCGCCAAACAATTCGACAAAATTTCCAATGTTTATCTAAACAAATACAGTTAGCATCAATTATTTAAAATTTAAAAATTCTAACGTTAAATTTCAGGTGTACGCTATTTTTAGCGTACACGTAATAAAATTTACAAAAACTATAATATGAAAGTTTTGCGAGACCAAGTTAGTACATACGTGAATTTAACAGCTAATTCAAACTAATATGTCTATTTTGTGTACCCAAAAAACTGCAAAATTCAGGGTATATAACAAAAAAGAAAATTAGAAACAGAGAGCACTATTCGGGCGCTTCAGTTTTTGCGTCTTCAACTGGCTCAGTTTCAGTGGCTGGCATAGCAGCTTCAGGTTTAGGCTCAGCCATGAAAGTCTCCACAAATCGGGTTTCGGCCAAGTCAGGAAGGAATTTTTGGATGTCCATTGCAATGCCGCGTTTGGCAATCTGTATACCTTCCACATAGAATGTTTCCTCAGGCATATCGATTGTTAGGTTCTTGTCTTTGATGGTCAGCTTGAACTTGTCTTCCTCAACGACTGGGACTCTGCGGTGAATTAGAGCACCGACTTTTTCTTCAGCATCATCCAGTTTTTTGATTACGATTAAATCATAGATGAGAGTGCGTCCCGCCAATGCTGGGTTAAAGTCCAAGAGAACTCTGCCCGCGCCGATGGAACGGATGGTAGCTGTTTTGCCTTGGAATTCGATGCGTGCACCCACAACTGGGTTGATATCGTTAGCGTAGAGTTGTTTGATGGGGACTCGCCGGATTTTTTCAGGGTCACGGGCACCAAAGGCTTTGTTAGCAGGTATCTCTACGTTTACCTCTTTTCCGATTTCGGTGGTTAACAATGTCTCGTCGAGGGCTTTTAAAACCCAACTTTCGCCCACTACGACGAGTTTAGGTTCATAGATTTCTCCTTCTTTGTGAAGACGTTCGTTTTTGGCAACATCTTCTTTGGTTGTGTCGAAAACCTCGTTTGTTTCCTTAACTTTTGCTACATAATCAATAAGAATGAAATCTCCTTTTTGTAGGGCCATCTTTTGAATCATCCTTTGTTATTCGGGAAAGTGTAGAGTTTCAAAGCGGCATAAAAACCTTATCCAGTAAAAACCTCTTACCGTTTCTGCCGCAAACAATTTACATCCTACGGGTTAAAAGCGAACCGCTCGTCCTTCCCAAACTATCCAAAAATTAGTTTAAAATCTTGAAAAATAAGGGAATCACGATTTTTCTCCATCATAGCAGAAACTGAAGGCGCAGTTTTCAGACAGTATGTACCGCGGCAGATATCCGGATAGTCACTTATAAAAGAAAGAGTTAGAAGAATCCCTGTACGGGAGAGTCTTCCCCTTGTGAGGCTACTTTGCCCTTGATTTCTTCGATTCGAGTTTTAGTTAAGGCTTTGATGTTGTTAAAGTTGGAAATTTCACCATAGCTCACTAATGTGATAGCTGTGCCGTCTTCACCCTTACGGGCGGTTCTACCGATACGATGGAAATACACCGGCGGATCCGCGGGAACATCATAGTTGAATATGTGGGTAATGTCGGGTATATCGAGGCCTCTTGCGGCAACATCGGTTGCTACTAGGAGGTTGCGTCTACCATGACGGAACTCGTTGATTGAGCGGTCTCGCTGTGCCTGAGTGAAACCTGCATGAAGCACCTGAGTGCGGAATCCCCGTTTGTAGAGTTGATCGGCTAAGCGGCTGGTTTCATGACGGGTTCTGCAGAAAATAATGGCTTTTTCGACTCGGTCATCGTGGAGGAGGTCACAGAGGGCGTTGAGTTTACCGCCTTGGTTAACAACAAGGTAGTATTGTTTCATTTGGGTTAGAGCGATTTCATCTTTGCTGACAAAGATTTTCTGTGGGTTGCGCATGTATTTGTTCGTTAGCCGCATGACATTTTCGTCCATGGTTGCACTGAAGAGGCCGGTTTGACGGTCGCGTGGAGTTTTTGAGAGAATAAATTCCATGTCTTCAATAAATCCCATGTCGAGCATGCGGTCCGCTTCGTCGAGTACGACAAAGCGGATTGTACCCAAGTTTAGTACTCTGCGTTCCATGAGGTCGATTATTCTGCCGGGTGTACCTACGACGATTTGGACTCCACTGGCTAATGAGTGGATTTGCTTGTTGATTGATTCTCCGCCGTAAACGGCCAAAACCTTAGCTCTGGAGTACTTGCCGAATTTAGATAGATTATCGGCGACTTGTACGGCTAATTCGCGTGTGGGAACCAAAACAAGACCCTGGACACCGCGGATGTCGCGGTTTAGACCCTGAATCATGGGGACACCGAAAGCAGCGGTTTTGCCGGTTCCGGTTTGCGCCTGACCGATGACGTCTTTGCCTTCGAACAGAGGAATTATTGCTTGAGCTTGAATCGGAAAAAGGGTATCAAACCCAAGTTCGGTTATGCTCCTGAGGATCTCTGGGTTTAATGGTAGATCCTTAAATGTTTGAATTTGCATTATGTTTTTCTTCTGCCACAACTGTTTTCTTCATGATGTCTCTAAAAGCTCTGATAGCTTTGATACATGAGTTAATGTGACAATTTTCAATGGGGCTGACGCGTATAAAAACTTTTAGCAAAAATTCAGGCAAACCCAACGGGTAAAAAATCAAAAAACATCAAAAAATTGTAAAGTCCGCGAATATTTTCTTTGGGTCAGCGATGATTGACGAGCTCTCACAGCCAGGGGCTCGAAGCCGTCGCCTCACATCATCCCAAGGTTCACATGTGTTAAAATAGAATTTATCTATTTTGTATCTTACGTTGCCAAGTTGGGTTTGTTTATGAAAGGAAAGAAGGCATATTTGGAGGTGATATGGTTCCAACATAACCCATACAACCCCATTCAGCCATGGGAGTATCATAAAGAAAACAAGACAAGAAAAGGTAGGGTTTATTATTCATTTAAGTCATCAAAGAATCCGAGAAGCAGCTTTGCAATGTTGTCGCCCAGTTCAGTCTTGGTGTAGTACTTTTTGAGCGGGTCGATGCGTTCGCTCTTGGCTAAACCCAAAGATTCGATTTCAATCATTCTTGCCCTAAAAGTGCCGTCACTTAATGTTAACTTGTTGTCTTGCATGAAGCCTTTGGCGTCTTTCCATTTACCGCGTCCAACATAGAGCAAAAGCAAACAATCGATAGCATGATCTTTCTCCAACATTGTCTTGATCGAGGCGAGTTTAGGT
>JAIRTW010000042.1 GCA_031254875.1 Candidatus Bathycorpusculum termitum | reverse complement strand
GTATGTATTCAGTTCATGCGGTTTGTTAGACTTTAGAGTACTCGTTTTTCGTTGAAATTTGGTTTTTCGTTGGTTTTTTGTTCAACAAATATGATGAATATGCACGTTTGTGCATATGGTCTTAATATAAAGCAGTATTTCCCTGAGAGCTGAATACATACTAATATGTGTAATGCATTTTTTGGGAAAAAACAGGCGCAATATAAAACATGCACCAATGTTGTCGATATATCTTTATGAGAAAAAGTTATAGAGCGACAAATCCATCAGGCGCCGCTTTTTTGGTATGTGGGCAGCTTTTTCAAACACAGTTTAATCAAAAATTAGAAAATGACAATGGAGGCCATCGGTATTGCTTTTTTTTGCCAATCCACTCACCCACAAACCCCCCTACAATACAGCAAACAACTAGACTTATTATAAAAAATAAGTCAAAACCTATAGCCGATCGTGATTGAAGCTTAATCGCATTCGCAAAACCCCATGAAAGAAACCATAAACCCACCCCAAGCACACTTGCGCCAACACCGATATATAGTAATCGTGCTGTGGTCATTGGTTTTACTTTAAGATAATACATAAGTGCTGCGAAAAACAGAGCCGCGCCAAGTCCACGTATAAGTATTGCAATTTGAAAATCAAGAATATGCCATGCAACAAAGGCAATTACAATAGAAATAGTTACTGTGACGCCCCATTCGATTTTCCATCTTCGAGATACACTGTTTTTTTGGGGTAATTCATTTAACATTTTATAAGCTATTTTACCCTTCTCGGCGAGTGTATATTTGCCATCGGTATTCTTTGCTAAAAAATCATCAAGTACCTTTAAATGATAATCCAGCATATGTGTGCCTACATTAAGAAATTCCATTAACTCATCATGGGTTAATGCATTTTTTGCATTTAACAAAGAAAGTATTTCTTTATTTATCTCATTCTTTAAAATCTTGCCTATAGCCTTAATATCAGCTGACATTGCTGGTTGCATTTGTGAAATAAGCATTTAAGTTTTTGTGTGTATCTCGCAGTATAGTTTGTTAGACTTGAGCACACCTTTTTCATTGAAATTTAGTTTTTGTGCTGTTTTTGTTCAACAAACGTATTGAAGGCCTGTTTGTGTATGTTCGCCTCAATATAAAGCAGTATTCCCCTAAGAGCTTAGCTTGACCCACAACGCTAATCCTGACTTTTTGACCTAGCGGGTGTTGTTGCAGGTGTTGCGTTCTGAGTAAAAATTGTGATTGATAATGTGGCCTACTTTGTTGCAATAATTATGACCTTTCGCTATTTCAGGGGATAATCTCAGTGACTTTTCTTTCCTTCCAACAAAACAACATGTTCCTTCTAAAAACTTTTACACATTTTTCTTATGTTCCATACAACCCCTCAATCGTAACGAAACTTTTGTCCTCACCCGTCGGCTTGGGTGTTATTGTTCGTTAAAATGGTCTGAATAATGTTTGTCGGTGGATTTTTGAGTGGTCAAAACACCAAGGGATTAGTTGTGGGTCAAGTTAAGCCCTAAGAGGCCTATTGATAGACTCAAAAGTAAGTTGCTATAACAGCATATGTCTGTAGATGTGCAAACACTGAAATATTCATCCAAATCCGTTTCATTACTTCAAATTAAATTAAATTAAATTACGAAAAAATGATGTTATATTATAAAAAGAAGCAATCTTTAAAAGCGCAGTGCACAGGGATATATTGGGTAAGTTGGATGAAGAAACTCTGGTTAGTCACCTGGGGTGTGGTTGTATTTGTCATTATTGGCGGGTTAGTTTATGTTGGTTTAGCAAACTGGGTAGTTAATCAGATTGCATTAGCTGAAGCTGAACAGAACCTAATAGCCGATGGATACACCATTACCGATAAGCCATTTAATATAACCGGAACCGTCTATACAGCCGTAGACTACCAAGACTTCAAAGATCGGGTTCCCACCGAAATGGAACTCTACAAAAAAACGTATGTAGCACAAGGCCACTGGGCCATATTCAACGATACCTATCACGTATTATATGCGCCGGGATTAGAGCATCTATCTTGGTGGCCTTGGGGCATTCTCTAACGATGTTACTCTGATTTACGGGTTCCCTTCTATATCTTGCTGGCTTGACGATCTTGTTTGCCTGCCAGGATTTACTCTGTCTTTACTTATATATCCCATTTGTGACCCAAAATTAAGGTATCAGTACTTCGAATTGAGCAAGCCGTGGGTGATGATGTCGCTTTGCGGCGTTGAGGACTTTAAAAACCTCCGTCCACTCGCTGACTGTATGGGCTTCTTTTTTGTATGCAGAGAGACTCTCCCTCACTTTTTCAAGAAGAAGATCCTGAGCGGATCGTAGAAAGCACTTTTATGAGGCGACAGTAAGCTTATCGAGCTGGTCTTTGTTTAATCCAACCCCTGGATCAGCATCTAATCTTTTCTTTATTTCGCCCTTCTCAAACAGAAGCACCGTCGGATAATATTCGATATCATATTTGTCACATAGTTCTGGCTTAGAATCAATAGGTACACTTATGCACTCATCAGGGTTGGTTTTTGCATATTGGGTGAATATGGGCAAAAACCGCTGAGAAAACGGGCACCAAGTCGCATAAAACAACACATACGCTTTATCCTTGGACTCCAGCACGTCATCAACATTTTCCTCAGCTTTTGAATTTAGTTTTTTTGTCATTTTTTCGCCTCCTCTTCGCCTTCTTCGGGATAGTGACTGCTATCACAAAATGGCTTATTCATCGATTTACCGCACCGACACAACGTCACACGGTTTCTAACCTCATAGAGTTCCCCCTTGACACTATAAACAGGGATGCCGCCCCGAACCCAAAGCGGCCCCGCCCGCCCGATAGCCGGATCCTCAATTAACCCAATCGCCCGATCCAGTTTTGGCTCAACCGCCTCGCCCGTCTCCTTATCCACAACAACAAGCCGCCCCGAAGGGCAATTACTTTCATTTTTTATACAATTCTCTTTGATTTTAGCCTCCCCGCTTTGGGTTATTTGAGTCCAGATATCCCCACCCCTATGACAAAACCGTGCCGAAGCACAAAAAAGCTCGGCATCTTTGAGAACTAACGCGGGTCCCTCTAGAGTTTTTGCCATTTTTTCAAACAAGGGCTTATCACTCCTTTCGGTCCCATCAAAATGCCTCTTAAAATGAGTTCCATCACAGAAGGGTTTGTTGGCTGTTCCACCGCATCTGCAAAGTGCATAGTCTGATGCGCTTGCAAGTTTTTCTGCGACTACCCACTCTGAGGGCACCACGGATCCATCACATTTAATAATCATCCGATAAAGAGGGGTACCACCTGAAACCATATAGGGCCCGTTTTTGGTAACTTGAATTTTTTGGTCTTGCCCGGTTTGGACTGTTTCTCCCAAAATTCTCATCTCCATCTACAATAGTTGAAATTTAATTTTAATTCGATATGTTTGCAGGCGTTTTCTGAATCTATAATTGTTTGTGGCTGGCACATGCCAGTCACATCAGGTTATAGCTTCCAAACACTAAATCCTAAGTGTATGTAGCCAGTTGGTGCTTATGCGTGGAAGAAACCAAGACATTTACCCTCAGCAAACTATCTCAGTTCAATGGAAAGAACGGGAACCCCTCCTACGTGGGTTACAAAGGCAGAGTATACGATGTATCGGCCTCCTCTCAGTGGGCCGACGGCGACCACCTCGGACACCTCGCCGGAAAGGATTTAACCGAAGCGATGGAAACAGCCCCCCACGGTGGAGATGTCATGGAGAGAATGAAAGTCGTGGGTGTATTGATTTAACCATCCAAGCCGCCGCCAAGCAAGCCTAAAAAATTGCTAGTGCAGCACACCCACATATGTTAATTAACAAAAAACAGTCTGCTAGAATAAGGTGATTTATTTGTCTGATGATAAAAAGAAAATGATCTATTATGACGGCAAAGAAAAATCCGCTGATGAAATTCAAAGAGAAAACGAAGATGAAGATATAGTTCCCTACACTTCAAAAGATATTCATCGAGATTTTAACCGACTGCTAAACCGGTTCCAGCGGGACTTTGAAGATTTTTGGGGCACATCCTCACGTGTCAGTCGCAACGTAACCTCAAAAGCACGCGCATCCATAGCGCCTTTCACTGGTCTGGGGATTCCATCTGTGGATCTAGAGGACCAGGGCAAAAATTACCGCTTAACCGCAGAGTTGCCGGGGTTTAAAAAAGAAGACATCCAAATAGACTTGTCTGAAGATGTTGTCACGATAAACGCTAAAAAAACGCAAACCGAGGACCAGAAAAATAAGACTTATGTTCGCCACGAACGCTCAGCGCAGACATACTACCGAAAAATTCATCTGCCCGAGCCGGTGCGCTCTGATGATGCAAACGCTAATCTAACCAATGGTCTTTTAGAGATTTCATTGCCGAAAAAAACACCCAAAGAAACCAAAAAATTAACAATCACATAACCGTCTTCTGACGTTTTCTCTTCTTCCTCCCCGGGGTTATTGGGGGATTTAGCTACAAAGAATGTTCTAGATTATTGATCTGTTGTTAACGTGTTGGTTAACGCTTTAGCGGTGAGCCCTCCAAAGCGGTAGGCATTTGTTTGTTTGTCTTTTATGTCTATTGTGGGGTTTTGTGGGGTCTGATATGTTCATCTGATCTGTTTTATAGGTATGTTCTCTAGTATGTCGATGTTTTGTTGTTGGAACAAAAAAGGGTGGGTTAGTAATTTTCTACCCAGATTTCAAAGTATGCTCGGGGATGGGCGCATGTGGGGCATTTGTCTGGTGCTTCTGAGCCGGTTATGATCATGCCACAGTTTCTGCATTTCCATTTGCTGGGGGTGTCTTTCTTGAAGACTTTGTTTGCCTGAGTGTTTTCTAGCAGTTTGAGGTATCGGTGTTCATGATATGCTTCTACTTGTGCAACCATCGAAAATGTTTTTGCCACATCAAGGAAGCCTTCTTGTTTGGCGGTGTCTGCGAAGCTGGGGTAGAGTGTGCCCCATTCGAGTTTTTCGCCTTCTGCTGCGGCTTTGAGGTTGTCTGTGGTTGATGCGATGACGCCTGCTGGATATGTCGCGGTGATTTCAGCCATACCACCTTTTAGATGTTTAAAGAACAGTTCCGCATGTTCCTTCTCATTGGTTGCTGTCTCCTCAAAGATGGCGGCTATCTGCTCGTATCCTTCCTTTTTAGCTACACTTGCAAAAAAAGTATATCGGTTTCGTGCTTGGGATTCACCTGCAAACGCGGCTAAGAGATTCTTTTCAGTTTTACTTCCAATAAAATCCATAAAATTATACTCCTGACTTAATTTTACCGAAAACAAAAATAAAAGTGTTCCCAAAACCAAGACCGTTGCCTGTTAAAGGCTTTTATTTCTGCTTGAGTTTATCTGTTTGCCGGATGATGAGAAGGCATTAAATTGACTTCACAGGATGAAAACTCAGAGTTACTCGGACGGCAACGGTTGTATTGAACCTCACGATCGCCCTCTTGTTGAACTACCCAGACATTCTCGGCAGTTGGCGGCTCTAATATTGCAGGCACATGGTGACAATATTTTTATTTCATCTTTGAACTTTTTGTATGTCTTGCCAAGCACCCTGGGTTAGTAGTGTGTTTGCTAATCTTGTTGCTTGTTATTGGTGTGCCTGTTTGGCATTGTGGGCAATTATTGAAATATTTTTTATATGCTCAGTGCGAATCCATGTCTTACTCTTATAGGTAATCAAACCCCAAATGAAAAGCGGTATATATGTAAAGTTAAGAAATAGCATGCTTAAAATTATTTTTATTTTACTGAATTTCTTGTTAGCATCGATACGGCACGCTGTCAATATATAGATGCATGAAAAAATAAAAAGAGAAATCCAAAGCCAACTGGGAAATAATATGAAATAGTTTTGTTTAAATAAAAAAACACTGGTAGCCCATGCAATCCATACTGTTGTTCCAAACAAAAGTATTGCGGGATTTAATAAATATATGGCGCCATCAAACGCGCAGACATCTAATTTTGTAACCGCTCGTAACATCAGTCTCCCGAAATATTTAAAGCAGACATCCCAATGGCCGCGAGCCCAACGTAACCTCTGTACACACGAAGCGTTGAATTTCTCAGGCTTTTCATCATAAACTCTGGCGTGATGACACCAAGTAGCCTTAATGCCCTTTAATAGACACTGTATGGTGAACTCTAAATCTTCTGTTAAAGATCGGGCTGTCCACCCGACTTTTTTTATAACTTGTGTATCAACACAAAAACCTGTGCCGCCGACTGCATTTCCAAGTCCTAAACGGTATTTGGCAAGTTGCCATGAGCGGTTCATGTAAAAATATGTTGCGGCGTAGCCAAGTGTGATAAAGTTGTCATTTGGGTTTTTTGTGTCCAGATAACATTGAATGAGTTTTTCACCGTTAAGTAAGTGATTGTTCATTTCTCTTAAGTAGTTCAATGTCACAAGATTGTCTGCATCAAAAATTGCAATAGCGTCAAATTCATTGATGAGTTGATCATCAATTTCGTCAAGTGCGTATTTTATTGCGTGAGGTTTACCTTTTTTTTCGCCGGGTAAACTGGTGTGTTCGAGAACTTCTGCGCCCAAATTCCTTGCGATATCTGCTGTTTTATCCGTGGAGTTGTCTGCGATTACCAACACTTTGTATAGTGGGCGGGGGTAATCTAGTTGCATCAAATTTTCTACTAAATTTCCAATTACTTTTTCTTCATTGTGTGCGGGGATTAAAAGGAGAAATCTTTTCTGTGCTTCTCTTTCAGGCGGTCGTGTTGCCTTCCCTAATCCGAAAAAGCCTATAATGAGCCAGTAGCTGCTAATGACAAACAAAAATATCTGCAAAAATAGAAACACATAGGTAATTGCTACCACAAAAAGCCCTTAATTATTTTCCTGTTTATCCAATGGGGTCTCTGTCGAATAGGGCAGGGTTTCCCCTACATGGTGTTTCGTATCAAACTCTATGATAGCCATATACCTTTTTTCTAAGCGCTAAATATAAATAAATCTTGGCTTTTTCCGGAAATCATTTTATTGCCTCGGCTGTTCGAAAAATGGCCTAAATACATCTAAATACGTAAGAAAAAATACAAATATAAGCAGAAAACATACAGCTCCTGCATAAACACCTCTGATTTGTAATGCGTAAGCATAGTTTCTGAACACAAGTTACAACAGTATTTATTAATGTCGTTCAATAAAAACCGTAAACTGCAGAGAGGGCACATATGGCTATTAAAATCATGAGCATTTTCGGTACACGACCTGAGGCAATTAAAATGTTGCCCTTAGTTAAGTGCATCGCTACCACCGAAGGCTTCGAGGGAAAAGTTTGTATAACTGCCCAACACCGCGAAATGTTGGACCAAGTTATGAATGTTTTCGGAGTTTCCGCCGATTACGATCTCAATCTAATGCGTCCAAAACAAACATTAACCTCTATCACAACTGATGTAATTAGTGGTCTTACTGCGATTTTTGCTACTGAACAACCTGATTTAGTACTGGTACACGGTGACACAACTACCAGCTTTGCCGCCGCGATGGCCGCGTTTTATCAACAAATCCCCGTGGGACATGTAGAAGCAGGGTTACGTACCTACAATATGTATTCCCCTTTTCCCGAGGAAACCAACCGGTGTCTAACCACACGGTTAACCACTCTGCATTTTGCCCCTACAGCACTCAATGTACATAATCTTCTAAAAGAAAACATTACCGAACATATCTATCAAACCGGCAACACAGTTATTGATGCCCTGGCCACCACCGTACGCGACGGGTACGTTTTTAAAAATAGTAAACTACGGCAAATTGATTTTACATCAAAACGCACTATCATAGCTACTGTACACCGCCGAGAGAACCTGGGGGCGCCTATGCGCCAGATTTTCTCCGCTATTTTAGCAATTGCTGATGAATTTTCAGATACACAAGTGATCTATCCAGTACACAAAAATCCCGCAGTTTCCGATGTAGCACACGAGATGTTAGATAAGCATCCACGTATCCATTTGATTGATCCCGTGGATGTGGAGGATATGCACAACCTGATTAGTAAATCCTATATGGTACTTACCGATTCTGGTGGTCTACAAGAAGAAGCACCTGCTTTAGGCAAGCCCGTGTTAGTGCTTCGCACCGAGACCGAGCGCCCTGAAGCGGTAGCGGCGGGCGTTGTTCGTGTTGTAGGTATAGAAACATCAAAAATATTTGAAGCTGCCCACCTGCTACTCACTGATAAGCCAACATATCTACAGATGTCACATGCTATCAACCCATACGGCGATGGTAACGCCAGTCGGCGTATTTGTCAGGCCATAACTCGTTATTTTGATATTTAACTCGAGTTTTTTAGGGGATAATTTTTTAAAAATAAATTTGTTTCCATTTTATGAGCAGTTTTCAGGATTTACCAAACAGTTACGCTAAGCAGTGTGAGCCTCAGACAGAAAGCCCCTCATGGAAACATAAGTATAATGCGCGTAATCAGTGAAATAATGTCTATCCATCTACAGTTGCATGTGTTATCCCTTTATTTGATAGGCTGGTTTCTTTGGTTTTTCATTACATGGACCCACACTGTTGATGCTATAATCGACGTGTCACTCATGGCGACTTTAACGTTACTGCTTAGTAAATTGAACTATGGCGCTGGTTGTTTTTTGGGATTGTAGATTAGTGTCAAAAAAATGATCATATATGCCTATATAATTGTGTTTAAAATATCGTCAAGTTAACATGAAAATGTCCCTTCGAACACGCGGTGTCATAAAAAATTGCCGCATTAATAAACATAAAACCCCTCCATCATAACCATTTTTTACTGCAAAACCGCTCTTTTTTTGCTGTCCCAGCAGTTTTTAATAGTTACCGATATATGTGCATGTTAACAAACGTTATCTCTGATTTTGCGATACACACCTGCGGTGCCAAACATAATGATCTCATGGAAATACACGTTTAAAAGATTAAATGAAGAGTACGAAATCGCCACAAAAAAGAAGCAGGCCCTAGACAGCCTCTGTGTGGCAGGTAAAATTTCACAGCAAACACGCGACGCATTCACCGAAGACATCGTAAAAGCCATAGCTGAAATCGAAAAACAGCGACAAGACCTTGGAGAAAAAATGCAGGCAAAAACCCAGGAACTTGAAAATCAACTCAAAATACTCGAAATGCTCCTTGCCAACTATGAAATCCAGCATGTTGTTGGCGAAATCGACGATGAAATTTATGGCCGAGAAATCAGCCTCCTCTCAACGACCCTTGAAACAACCCGAAATGAACTGGGCGTAATAAGAGACGCTACAAACCAGCTTTTCGGCGTTCCAAAACCAGTCGAAGTCCCCGCGGTTCCCGAAATAACTGCTCCAATCGCAGAAGCGCCGGTTGAATCAACGCCGATGGAAGTTCCTGTTGAAACTGCCACAATCGAATCCGCAATCGTGGAAACAGTGACAGCCGCCGAACCTACATCAGTTGAAACAGCCACGTTTGAAACCGCTCCGGCAGTAGAAGCTGCTCCAATCGAAGCTGCTCCAATCGAAGCTGCTCCAATCGAAGCTGCTCCAATCGAAGCTGCTCCAATCGAAGCTGCTCCAATCGAAGCTGCTCCAATCGAAGCTGCTCCAATCGAAGCTGCTCCAGCTGAAGCGCCCGCAGAAATTGCCCCCGCTGAAGTTCTAGCCGAAGTTACTCCAGCTGAAACTACGACAGTTGAAGATATATCTGCTGAAACATCCATAGAGGAAGTTACAGCAGTTGAAACCCCGTTGGTAGAAGCAGCAACTGAACCAGAGTCCGCAGAAGTTATCACCGAAACAAACATCATCGAAACGGTAGTTGAAATGTCCCCCGCCGAGACCGTCACAGTAGAGGAAGACCTGATTGTTCCAGCAGAAGCAGAAAGCCAAATCATCCCTGAAACACCAATCGAATCAGCTCCAGAAGCAGTCATACCCGTTGAAGAGGCAACAGATGAAGCTCCAATTCTTGATACTGAATACCAAGTGGAAGCCCCTGTAGCAGAAGAAGCCCCATTTGAGGCAGTTATTGAGGAGTCAGTTACAGAAGTAGTGTCGGTTATTGATGAATCATCAGTTGATGCCGTCCTCGGAGTTGATTTATTTGATGCACCCTCCGAAGGTATTGCTCTATCTGAAGTTGTTGCTGAGCCAGTGGTTGAAGTTATTGTTGTTGAACCAGTGGTTGAAGCGCCTCTGCAAGTTTTCGAAGTCACAGAGCACGCCCCAATCGAGACGACCCTTGAAAAAATCATGGAACCTGTAATTGAAGAACCAATCATTCAGCCAGTCATCGTGGAGGAGGCACATATCACAGCCCACCCTTTAGAAGCGCCTCAGCAGCAGGCGCTTTCCGAAGAAATGGTGGAGGAAACCGCCACCGACCAAACCACCCCAACAGACGAAAACGACGAAAACACAACCGCAACAGAATAAATTAACTCTTCAATTCTTTCTTTATTTTTTATTAATTTTTGGATATATCAATACGCTAACCGCGTGTTTTAAAACAACCCCTCATCGTCCTCATACCGCCACTTGTTGTTATATATCACGCCACCAGACAAACGCTCCTAAAATTATTCCACTAATGCCCCGAATCATTAAGCCGTATTTCCCGGAAAGTTTTTACCACCCCAATCGAGCGGTTAGAGCTTTAACAGAACCTCAAACTTTAGAGGCCACACAACAACCTCCTCATCCCTCTTTGAGACCTCCTCCCAAAACACCATCATCAAAAAACCACACGCAAATTAACCAACAAACGAAAGTCCCTCACACAGAACCCTGACCCTCAAGCAACCCATTAACCAATATATTACCCACCACTGCCGTCGCCAAAAAAGGCATCAACAAATGCCCCAAAACGCATCCCCCTACACCCGCAAAGCCAACAAATCTACATGTGCTTATAGCAAAATGAATAGACATTGTCCTATTTCCACGCTGTAGCAAGGTCAATAATTGTGAAAAACATGGGAAACAGGACTTATTTAGACCGACACCTTGAAACACACATGCCAATGTA
>JAIRTW010000002.1 GCA_031254875.1 Candidatus Bathycorpusculum termitum | reverse complement strand
ATTAATTTTGTGCCAAGTATTGCTTTGGGTGTGATTGTTCCGATTCTTGCCAAAGTTATGACTTGGTATGGTATTCAGCCTCAAAAGCACGCTGGATACTAACCACCCATTCTTTTCTTTTATTACTACTGTAGCGAAAACGCGTTTTGTCTTTTTTGTGCGAAATAGTGTCAGTATTTTGGTGCGGTCGATAATTGATGCCAATTATCAGCGCAACTCCGTTTTATGAACAGAAACTTTGGAGCAATGCTATAAGTCATCGGTGTAAGGTTTACACGTTTTAAGTAATCACGCAAAACCATGATAAAAAACTGAACAACCAGTAACTATAACTAATCATCGTGTTCGTTGTAGTATTATCTCAAAACAAAAATTCTAAAAACTAAAAAGAAAAAAATTTTATTCTGTATGGTTGGGTGCAAATTCCCAAACGATATTGCCCTTCCAAAGTTCACCTTTCTTGGTTAATCGGACTTCGTTGTCATCGATTTCGATTAAGTCGTTCTCTTTTAGTTTTTGTAGTTGTTTGGGGAAAGCTTTTTCCGGTGTCGTGTTGAATTTTTCTTGGAATTCTTTCTTGTTAACTGGCAATCGGAGATAGAGGCGGGTCATAGTGCGGCGCATCATGTCTTCAGTGGTGGATTCTGAGAGTCGACAGATAGGCAATTTGCCTGAGCGAACAGTGTCCATGTATTCGTTAATGTTTTCTATATTTGAGTAGGAGAACTTTTGGAGGTATCCCATAAAGCACCCCGCGCCTGTGGTTAGGATGCCGCCCCAGGGCCAACCATTGAGGCAGTTCTCACGCATATGCCACTCAACACGGCTGTAGCGGTCATGTCCCACTGCTTTGTAGCCTGCTTTAGTGAGCATCTCGTAGGCTTTTAGGTACATTTCCTTCTCGTATTCTGCATCGCCTGGAGGAGGCGATTGTCCATCTTTGATCATTTTCTCCAGCAGGGTGCCAGGGTCAACGTGCAGTGAGTAGGCATCGATTTCGGCGTCAAGTTCGATGGCTTTTTTGAGTGTAGCTACCCAACTCTCCATCGTTTGACCCGGCAGGTTATACATCAAGTCAACGCATACGACAAGGCCGAGTTTTCTTGCATGACTTATTGCCTTTTCCACATCAGCGGCGCTATCGGGTAAGCAGAGTGCATGACGTAGTTTGTCATCAAAGGTTTGGGCGCCCATGTCCATTTGGTAGACGCCGTATTGGGCTAACTTGTCGATTTTTTTAAGTGCCAAAGTTTTCGATGATCCCGTAATTTTGATAAAGTATTCTTTGCTGGTGTTAAAGTTCGCTTTACAGAAATCGATAAGGTCAATTATCTGTTCTGCACTAAGAACGCTAGGTGTTCCGCCTCCGAGAACGATCTCGTCAAAGTAGCTGGTCTTAATGTACTTTGTTTTTGCGTATATGGCTAACTCTTTTTTGAGTAGGTCCAAGTAGGGCTCTATTTGTACTTTGCTTGATGCAGTGGTTGGGAAGTAGCAGAAAGCGCATCTGGAGTCACAGACTGAGACCCATGGTTGTAGCTCCATTAGTCTGTCTGAAGTGTTTTCGGTGTTTAGGAACTGCATGAAAGTTTCATAGGTTTCGGCTTTGATGTCTGGGTAATCCCGGTAAGTATATGGTGGCCAGTTTTCCCGTGAATCATAGGCTTCCGAGTTACTTTTTTCAAGCCCAACAGCTTTTGTCATCGATTATACCCCTTTTTAATTGTAGGTTTATCACGGTTTGATACAATAATAAAGTTTACGTAAAATCTCCTAAAACTGTCTCACAAGAAAAACGCGGTCTGTTTGGGTTGTCTTTTTGGTTGTTCAGTTAATAGAACACTCTGTGTTACATTTTTTGTTGTTGTGTTGTTGTTTGTTCTTGTTTGTGGTTTTTAAGTTCAATTGATAGAACACCTCTGTTCTTTGTGTAGATCTTTTGTATCTTCTTCCTTCTTTAAATGAACAAACACCGTTTTTTGCTGTGTAGGCTATTTTATTGTTGCTTGGGGGAGTGGGTGGTGTAGGTCATTAGTTTTTGTGTTTGCTGTAGCACATGGCTATTTATGAAAAGAACGATTTGAATTTGTATATGATATGGGCTGGCGGTTTTTGAGTGGGGTATTTTGATGTTGGGATTTGCTGTGGTACCTGGTATTTGTATATTTTTTGGAATCTGTGTTGTGTTGGGCGGTTCCAAAAGGGTTGTAAGCTATTCTGCGGTCCCTTTTCTTTGATGGAATTGCTTAGATATTCAACAGCTTTTTTTGTTTATCCTCTTAGTTTTTGCATGTTTGTTATGGGGGTTATCTGGTGGAGGTCTTTTGTGTCTGGCTGGTTTTATTTGTATTTACCGCAAATTATATATACGGTCTCCTAAACTCCAATATTTACAAAATTTAAGGAGTAATAAAAAATGCAAAAAACTAAATCTTTGATCGCAATGATTCTATTAGTTGCATTAGTAGCACCAGTTATGTTACAAGCATCACTTGTAGCAGCAGAAAATACACCAATTCCAGTATATCTAAAAGTTCACGCTGAACCCAGCCCCGTTGGCGTCGGCCAACCCGTATATCTAAGCCTATTCTTCACAAAACCCATCCCAATCGTCGGCTCATCCGGCGGCGGAAGCCTCTACACAGACCTAACCATAATCATGACCCACCCCGACGGCAAAAACCAAACCTTCGGACCCTACACAAGCGACACCACCGGCGGCGTCGGCGGAATCGAATTCACCCCCACCATCGCAGGCAACTACACCGTCCAAGCTTTCTACAAAGGCCAAACCATCACCAACAACATCCTAACCTACGATATCCTCCCAACCCTAAGCGAAGCCGTAACCTTCACCGTCCAAGAAGATCCCATCCCCGGAACCCCCCTAATACCCCTACCCCAAGAATACTGGTCCAGACCCATCTACTCAACCAATTTCCAATGGTCACAACTCGGCGGCAACTGGTGGGGCCTAGGCAAACCCTCCTTCACCGACACCGGCGGATATGACGCCACAGGCAACAACTACAACCCCTACACCCAAGCGCCAAACACCGGCCACATCATGTGGGTAAAACCAACCGCATTCGGCGGCCAAGCCGGCGGGCCCATAAGCGGCGACCAAGAAAGTCAATACACCTCAACCTCAATTCTCTATAGGCAATTTGAACCCATCATCCTAAACGGCATCATATACTACAAACTCTACCCCAACGTACCCACAACCACAACCAGCCCAGGCGGAACCCCCGGCTGGGACGCAGTGGACCTACGCACAGGCGAACTAATCTGGCACAAAGACACAAACGACACCCTAGCATACGGCTGGAACATGCAATTCCACACCATACAAGAATACGGCACCCAAGCCTTCCTAGTCGCCATCGGACCCCAAAACAGCTGGAAACTCTACGACCCCCTAACCGGATACTACATCGCAACCATAACCAACGTCACAAGCACCACCGCACCCGGACTAGTGGAAACACAAAAAGGCAACACCCAAGGCGCAGTATACAACCACTTCATAAACGGAACCTACCCCAACCTCTACCTCAACATGTGGAACTCAACCCTATGCCTATCAGGAAACACAGCCAGCCCCTCCACCATACGCCCCTCAGGCAACATCAACTACTCACGCGGCATTCAGTGGTCAGTCCCTATCCCCGCAACCATAACTACCAGCGGTGTCACAACAAACATCACCGACCCAACAAGCGATGTCACCCTACTAACCAACCCCGCTCTAAGCATAGCCGCCCGAACTAACGAGGTTATTGTTTTACGTTCAGCAGGCGAATCCATTGCCACCTTTGCACGACAATTCGGCTCAGGCTCCACTATCGAAGTGGGTATGAGCGCAACTAACGGCTCGCTCCTCTGGGGCCCCATTAATCGAACCTACACCATGCACAACGAAGTCAGCATCATCGCCGCAGGCGACGGCTACTACGTAGCACACGACAAAGACACCAACACCGCATACATCTACAACATCCAAACCGGCAGACAAGTCGGCTCCCCAATCCACCTAGAAGGCAACGCCCTAGGCACACTCTCACGCGGCGGCGCCATCGCATACGGCAAATGCTACATATGGGACTACGGCGGCTACGTCAACGCCATCGAACTAGAAAACGCAACCATCGCCTGGACCCTAACACCCCGAAGCGCAGGCTACGATACACCCTACGGCGTCTACCCCATTTGGCATTTTGGGTCGCATAGTATTGCTGATGGCAAGTTGTTCCTTTCTGAGGGTCGTATGTATGATCCTCCGCTTTTCACCAATGCGCGCAAGTTGGCGATTAATACTACTGATGGTTCTATAGTTTGGAGTGTTTTAGGTACTTATGCTCGTGAGCCTAGTGCTATTGCGGATGGCTATATGGTTGGTTGGAATAGTTATGATGCGCAGATCTATACGTTTGGTAAGGGTCCTTCACAGACTACCGTTGATGTAGGAACTAGAGTTGTTCCTTTTGGCACTAGTGTGCTTTTGAGTGGTAGTGTGCTTGACCAATCGGCGGGTACGCGTGATGCGGATCGATCTGCTAGGTTCCCCAATGGGGTTGCTGCGGTTTCTGATGTGAGTCAGAGTGCGTGGATGGAGTATGTCTATATGCAGCAGCCTAAGCCGTCTGATGTTTTGGGTGTTACTGTTGAGCTTTGGGTTATGGATAGCAACAATAACTATCGTTCGATTGGTACAACGACGACTGATGAGACTGGATTCTATAGTTATCAATGGAAGCCTGATATTGAGGGTAAATTTACGGTCTATGCGGTCTTTAGCGGCAGTGAGTCTTATTGGCCTTCGCAGGCAGCATCTGCTTTTGCAGTCGATGCAGCAGCCCCAACACAGGCCCCTGTACCTACTTCGGGTCCAGGAGTTGCTGACACATACTTCCTACCCGCAGTTGGAGCTATAATCGCTGTGATCGCCATCATCGGCGCACTGATTATGCTCATGCTCAGAAAACGCCCATAAACAACCAACAACACAAACAATAACACAAACAAATTTCCTTTTATTTTTTTGTTTAATTTTCAAAAAGTTTTACTGATAAAATATTCTTTAGCAATAGTCAATAATATAACGCTAACTAAACTAACTGCTAAATTGATAAAATTTAATCCCTAACTTCCCAAATTTAAGTAATGTGTTTTGTTTATCGGCTTGTTTTTTAGCTGTTTTTGTCATTAGAATCGTATGTGGCTTATTCAGGATTGAACCATATTACTTATGTTAAGTAATAATGTGGGTTTTATAGAACTGTCTTATAGCGGCTTCTACAGTAAAAAGAGACAAAAAATAAGGCGTTACATCTGAAAGTTATTACTTAAATCGAAGTTAGGGTTTAATTTGGAGTAAATTTTTTTTAGCGGTGGAATGCTGACATAACCCGCCACAGATTATAGTTTGCAGCGGTCCGTGTCATAATCTTGCTGTATATATTGCCATTGATGTAGCCTTTCTTTGCCTGCCGTATAATGTAGCCGGCTGAGTAGAATTTATTGTAGAACTGCTTGCGCATTAAAGCGATTTCTTTAGCTGGCAAGTTGGGATCTTCAAAGATGGCGTTCATGGTACTGTAGATTTTCCAGTCCTCCGACATTTTCCAACCATTTTTCTCCACAATTTGTCTTAGTTGCGTGCCTGGGAAAGGTGTGGCGTGACAGAGCCAAGCGTCATCGGGCTCAATTTTTCGCACAAAGTCAAGCGTTTCTTGGAGTGATTCTTTGGTTTCACCTGGATAGCCTAAGATGACTGAAACCGTGACAAACATACCTGCCTCTTTGGCCCATTTTATGGCATTTTCACATTGCTCGTTTGTGACACCGCGTTTGAGACTCTCACGCATACGTTCGCAACCCGACTCGATCCCGAACATGACTTCATCACAGTGAGCTTTTGCCATTTTCTGCAGAAGCTCTTTAGTAACAACATCGGCTCGGGTACCACATCCCCATCGCAGGTTAATTTTACGCTCAATCATCCCATCGCAGATATCTGTTGCTCTCTTCTTGTCAAAGGTCAGAGTATCATCTTGGAATGCTACGCCTTCTGCACCATACTCATTGCGTAGCCACTCCAGCTCTTCGAGCACGTTATTGGCACTTCTTGCGCGGAACCGTTGCCCAAACATCTGTGAAGCGACACAGAAGGGACATTGATAGGGACAGCCACGACTGGTTATAACTGAGAGCAATTTTTGACCCTGTACCCAATACTTTTCAATAGGTACAAACTTGTAGGCTGGCCAAGGGAGCGCATCAAGATTTTGAATGAAGGGCCGGGTGGGAGTTTGGATGATCTCTTTGTCCTTGCGAAAAGTTATACCCTCGATATCGCCGAGTTTTTTGCCTGTCTCATGCTGTTGGGCGAGTTCAAGGAGGGTTTTTTCACCTTCACCTCGTACGATTAAGTCTATGGATTTTTCTGTTGTGAGTATGTCTTCTCCTTGAAAGGTAGCATGTGGTCCGCCCATGATGATTTGAGCGTCTGGACAGGCTTCTCTTGCAGTTCGAGCGGATTGGAAGGAGGCCTCTGCGATGGGCGTCATAGAACCAATACCGATCATTGAGGGTCCAAACGTTGCCAGCTCAGATCCGAGTTTGCTATAATCGTAACGATTTACTGGACAGTCGACAATTTTAACTTCAAAACCGTTCTGATCCAACACAGCTGCCATGTACGCTAAACCCAGCGGCGGAAACAGTGGATGGTGACCAATATCTTCGAGGAGCGGTGGAGTGACAAGAGCTATTTTCTTATTCAATGTAGTCATCAAATTCACTTTTGCTGGAAGGCATGTTGGATTAGCCTAACTGATGGTGTTTTTCCTTATGAAGTTTTGGTTAACCACCAAAAACGGCTATTGAAATACTCTGAACTGAGTTCTTAGTTAACGTTTACGGTACAAAACCCAAAGTGCCAGCACAGCAACCACAGTCGCAATTACCATAACCGCAAGGATCACCCAAACAATGTTTGTCTGGTCTCTCTCTTCTTGTGCGTTGCCTGCATAACCAATTGCATATACAACGTGATCATACGACCCTACATATACTGTACCACCTGCAAGGGCAGGAGAAGAAACCACTGCACCATCCGTGAGATAACTCCATCGAAAATCGCCACTCTCAGCATTAAGCGCATAAACCTTGCCATCATGGGACCCAAAAACCACAACCCCATCTGCAACCGCTGGCGAAGAAGCAACCTTACCTCCCGTTTGATATGTCCATACAAGTGTGCCATCGGCTGAGTTTAGGGAATAGAGAGAGCCGTCTTCTGAACCAACATAAACTTTGTCGTAGGCGACTGCAGGCGAAGAAGAAATCGCATCGTTTGTTGGGTAATCCCAAATTAAATTCCCACTAGTCGCATTACGGGCATAGAGTTTGTGATCATAGGAACCAACGTACAATATACCCTCTGCGATTGCGGGTGAAGAAACAACGTACCCCCCCGTTTGTACTTTCCATAGCAAGTTACCATTTGTAGCGTCCAAGGCATAGACGCTACCGTCGTTAGAACCAAAATAGATGTTACCCTCAAAGAGGGCAGGCGAGGACACCATAATCTGATCACCTGTTGTATATTTCCATACTAAACTGCCATCTGTGGCGTTTAGGGCGTAGATGCTGTGATCCTCTGACCCCACATACACCACACCACCATAAACTGTGGGTGAGGAAACCACTGCGTAACCCGTTTGGTAACTCCACTGATAAACCCCCAAATAGGCATCTATGGCGTAGACTTTGCCATTGTAGCTCCCAACATAGACTGTGTCTTCACTAACTGTAGGGGCTGAAAACATCACCATATCCCCGGTATTGTAACTCCAAACCGGATTATTATGTAACTCCCAATCATAACCCGCCATACCCGTCGAGGCATTAAGTGCATACACTTTGCCATCATGCGAACCCACATAGACCAAGCCGTCAGTAACGGTGGGGGAAGAGTCAATTTTACCGCCAGTGGCAAAACTCCACACCAGCGAGCCGTCTGTAACGTTTAGAGCATAGAGTTTGCCATCCGCTGAACCCACATAAACCCTGTCCTGAGCGACTTCGGGACGTGAAATTACCTGTTCCCCTGTCAGAAAACTCCAAACAAGGTTACCCGCCTGAGCGTTTAGAGCATAAATTTGGTGGTCATCTGACCCAACATAAACCATATTCCGCAAAACTGTTGGTGGCGAGGCGATTCCTGCACCTGTAGAATAATTCCAAATCGCTTCGCCACTTACAGCATCTATTGCATAAATGTGGCTATCCATCGAGCCAACATAAACTATGCCTCCCGATACTGTTGCAGAGGAATAGATAGCTGCGCCAGTGGGAAATTTCCATTTCAAGTTGCCGCTTGTTGCATCTAAAGCATAAAGGGTCCCATCCGATGACCCAACATAAACAGTATCGTCCAAGATGGCAGGCGTAGAAACGACGTTTTCATCAGTTGCATACTTCCAGATAAGCTCACCATTAGACATGTTGAGGGCATAGATGTTTTTATCTAATGAACCAACATAGACTATGCCATCGTTTAGAGTTACTGAAGATAACATGATTGAGTCTCCTGTAGTATAACTCCAAAGATGCTCCCCAGTTGTAACTCGCAACGCGTAGACTTTGCTATCTTCTGAACCAAAAAATACCACTCCGCCTACGATGACAGGGTCAGAATCCACATAATATCCTGTCGGATAGCTCCAGAGTTTTCTGCCCGTGACAGCGTCAAAGGCGTGCAGGTGGCGGTCTTCTGAGCCTACACAGAGAATACCCTCCATGACTGCAGGTTTAGATACAACTATACCCCCTGTAGCAGAAACCCAAACTATATCGCCTGTGACGGCATTGAGGGCATAGACTTTATGGTCGTAAGCGCCGACATAGACCATGCCATCGCTGTAGGTAGGTGAACCGACTTGGCCGCCTGTATTAAATTTCCAAAGCGTCTGGTTAGACTGAGGCACCTGCGTAGACGAGTATCCCGTATGAGATAGTTCACCGCGAAACATCGGCCACGAATCACTCTCGGACTGGCCCGATCCATAAGCCACACTTGAAAAAAAGAGTAATATCAATAAGCAAAGACCTATGCTTCTTTGGCTCATCTGTGTTCTATACTTCATCGAATTGACGAAATAAAGATGTTCCTATAATGTAACAAACATCCGCCAGAATACATCAGTACCAATTTTTTTGTAAAAATGCGAAAAGTTTAAGCGCAAAGCACACCTTCAAAGAGACAAATAGTCAAGCGTGAAGCAGAAATGAAACCACACATAACCCTAGTAAACCCCGCAGCACCCGCCGGTGCTGTAATGCACTGGCCCTTTGCTCTTCTTGGTTTAGGCTATCTCGCAGCCATACTAGAAAAAAGCAACTATCAAGTTGACGTCATCGATTGCCAAGTTGAAAACCTTACGCTTGACGAATTCACAAATGAAATCAAAAAACGTCAGCCCAACATAGTGGGCATAACCTCATCCACCCTCACCTACAAATCAGGCTTAAAACTCCTCCAAGTAGCAAAACAAGCCGTCCCAAACTGTATAACAATCGCTGGGGGTCCCCACGTAACGTTTTGGGATGATCACGCCCTCGAAGAATGCCCCGAACTTGACATAGTCATCCGCAGAGAAGGCGAAGCCACCCTTCTCGAATTGGTGCAGCACCTCGAAGCCGAAAAAACCTACAACGACGTCATAGGTATCACTTACCGAAAAGACGGAAAAATCATCCGTAATCCCGACCGTCCCTACATCGAAAACCTCGATTCCTTACCCTTCCCTGCACGACATCTTTGGCCTATGGAGAAATTCAAGGAGTATGAAGATGTTCTCTACTTGGCGATGAGCCGGGGCTGTGTGTATTGGTGTGAATTCTGCTGTACTGTGCGTATGCATGGACAACAGTATCGTATGCGAAGTGCCCAAAACGTAGTTGACGAATTAGAATACCTCTACAAGACCTATGGAAAAACCAAATTTACCTTCTGCGATGACGCTTTCACAGTCGATAAGGCGCTTGTAGAGGAACTTTGTAATGAAATCATGAAACGCGGATTAAAAATAGAGTGGAACTGCGGTAGCCGCGTTGACATGGTGACAAAAGACCTGCTGGTAAAGATGAAAGAAGCAGGATGCATCTCATTTTGGTGCGGCATCGAATCAGGCACCCAGCAAGTTCTTGATGCAATGAAAAAAGGCATTACACCTGAGTTAACCGAAAAAGTCCTCGGCTGGGTCCGGGAAGCCGAAATGAAACCCGTGCCCAATGTTATCTTGGGCTTCCCCGGTGAAACCAAAAAAAGTGCATGGAAAACCATTAAATTCGTTGAAAAAATCGCGCCCGACGCCGTGGGATTCTACAACGTCGCCACGCCCTTCCCTGGCACACCCCTCTATGACCAAGTTAAAGCCAATGGATGGCTCCGAGTCACTGACTTTGACAAATACGACACGACACGCCCTATCTTTGAGACACCCCAGCTAAGCATGCAGGAACTGGGTAAGTTGCGTGAGAGCGCATTCCACCACTACTACCTAAGACGAGCGTATTTTATGGATAAGAGCCGTCGCTTCAAAGTTTCCACAGCGATAGTGGTTGGCATGCACCTAATCGCCAACATTAAACTAAAACTGCGAAGAAAATAGAGCCCTTCAATGAAAGCAGTCTACAGCATTGCTTAATGTTGCCGCTAAATAGGTAAAAACCACATCCGCACCAAAACCAGTACGATCACACAAATCAAACCCCAAAGTACGATGGTAATGTCACGGATTTTTAGTGCCGCCATCACCTTATCACCTGTCAACGGCTCTTGGGGATCACCTAAAATGTATTGGCCGGGTTTCTCAAGTTGAATGCGAAGGGCGCCTGCAACGGCGGCCATAGGCCAACCGTGATTGCGGCTGGGCGTTTTTTTGTGGTCACGGCGGGCGATTCGCCAAGCATTTTTGGCATCCATACGCAAAATTGCCGCCGCCACGATCATCAACAGCGCTGTTAGGCGGGTGGGGATAAAGTTGATAAAATTATCGAGGTTGGCGCTAAACCAGCCCGTGTTTATGTGCTCCTTGGTTTTAAAACCCACCATGCCATCTAGGGTGTTTATGGCGCGAAACGCTATGGCTCCTGTAACTCCAAACAGCGCGAAACTCATCATGGGTGAAAGTTTGAAGTCGATTAGGTTTTCAGACATTGATTCTATGACTGCACTGCCCATTTGTGTGGTGTTGAGGTTTTTGCTGTCTCGACGGGAGAAGTGGGCATACTTTTTGGTTTCTGCTTCATCGTTTTGATTGATGGCTTTGGCGGTGGCTTTGGCCCAGTCAGTTTCAAGCTTGATACAGATGGTCATTTTAAGAAGTATTATGCCAAGGATTGCGTAGATGAGTATGTTGAGATAGAGCGGTAGGAAAGTATAGATTGCCCATAAACCCAAAAAAGTAGGCATTGCAAAAGCAGCAATAACTGTTAAACCCAGCAGAACGCCTAGGAACTTTTCGATTTTTGGGTCGTGGTTCTTAAAGTAGGGCTCGATTTTTTTGGTAAAGTTACCCATCAACACGGTTGGATGTAGTTTAAACGTCCACTTGTTAGGATAATTAGGTGAGGGGTCACCTAAAATCAAATCCAGAACAATGGCGAGGATAAGCATGGCTGTTGCGACGCTAATGTAGAGCGTGTTTTGTGCCAACCAAAAGATACCATCAAGCACGCTTTGATACTTGATGCTCCGTTTATAACAATTACTGTACTGCTTAGGTTAAAGCCAAACTTAACTACCAAAAACCTCTTAACCCAAACTTGAAAGAGGGTGTGGTCGAATTTTTGCTGATCAGTTGCTGATTCAGAAGAAATACGGTTTTAAGCTAACCTACCTCATAGTACTGTGGTGTCTTGTTTGGGGCAACAAGAAGAAATCAATGTTACACTGTTTAGCACATATGTGGTACTGGTTAAAGCGGGTAAACCAATTGGGCCAAGGGACCTTATGCGTAGTGCCCACCTAAGTAGCCCAAGCGTCGCATACCGCAATCTCCAACGCCTTATCGATTTAGGCTACGCTACTAAGGATGATTATGGTAACTATGTTATGAAGCGCAAAGTGGCCTTGAGGGGTTATGTTTGGGTGGGGAGACGTCTTGTGCCCCGTTTTGTCCTCTTTGGCTTGGTTTTTGTGGCAGTTTTGATTGCTGAGATTGCTGTTTTGGTTCCCCATCTGTTTTTGGGCTCGCCTGTGGAGGAATCGTTTTGGCTCCTAACGATGGTTACGGTTATTTCTGCATCGATTTTTCTCTTTGAGGGGTTGCGGTTTAGAAGAAAACCCCGACGAAAGCTTCAATATATGGTATAAAACTGCAAAGTTTTGGTTCAAAATATTGGTGTAGTGTAAATGTTAGTTGCTCCTCAAGACTTTCCCATCCACCACAACATACTCAACAGGCACATCCTTTATGTTATCTGGTCCAACCGTTTGGGGATCTTTTGATAAAACCGTGAAATCTGCCAGTTTATCCTTTTCTATGGAACCTCTGAGGGCTTCTTCACCTAAACAGTAAGCCGCATTTAGTGTGTAGAGCGCTATGGCTTCATCGATGCTTAGACGTTGTTTGGGATCGTTTGGTCTTAAGACTAATTCCTGCATGCCAAGAAGCACACTTAGGGGCTCCATGGGACAATCTGAGCCAGCTGCCACCGCGACACCTGAGTCGAGGAGAGTTTTTAGCGGATGTAGCAGTTGTGCTCTGTTGCCTAAGCGCTGGTCAGCTGACCATACTGCGAATTCGGTAGCGATGACTTTGGGCTGGATGGAGACGACTATGTTCTGTTTTTTGAGGCGTGCTATAAGCGGCTTGTTTAGAACTGCGGCTTGCTCTATGCGGAAACGTATTTGGCGTTTAGGGGTTTGTTCGATAGCTGTTAGAACGGCGTTGATTGCTTTGTCGCCCATCGCATGAATAACTGGTTGGACCCCAAACGCCACTGCTCGCCCAACTGCAGTTGTTAACTGTTGTGGTGTGAGCAACATTTTACCACAATTTTTTGGGTCATCACTGTACGGTTTGGTGAGTGCGGCTTCTTTTGAGTCCAAGTAGCCGTCGGCAATGATGAAGGCCCCGCATATACGCAAAAAATTATCCCTTGGGAAATCTGTGGTTTTCTCCAATAGCGCCTCTGGAACTAACACATTAACCCTAAACGGTAGTCTGCGTTGCAGATACAGCTTTTTAATTATTGGAAGTTCAGCTTCGGAGATGACTAGCCATGCCACGCTGGTTATGCCTGCGGTTGTGATTTTTTGGGCGGCGTAGGCTGTGGCTTCAAGCAGAGTGGCTTCGTTCGGTTCAGGCACGGCTTGCCAGATGAGTGAAGTAGCGGCATCGCGAAATATCCCCAAAAGTTTACCCGTTTTTGGATCTCTATCGATTGTACCATCCTGTGGCGCGTGGGTTTTTTGGGTTACTCCTGCCGTTTTTAGAGCGAGGCTGTTGACGGCGCATATCATTGCGGCTTCCCTGTAGAGGATGACTGGGTGGTTTGGTGCGGCTCCGTCGAGGTCACTGATCCTTGGCATACGCTTTTCTTTGAAGCGCGTTTCGTTCCAGCCTTGCCCAATAATCCAGTTGCCCTTAGGGGTCACCTTGGCTTTCTTTTGTATTTGCTGTTTGAGTTCAGCAAGGGATGCAACAGGAGTTAGATCGAGCCACATTAGACAGCGACCATAGTCGGCGACATGTATGTGTGTGTCAATTAAACCGGGTAGCACTGTTTTACCTTCCAAGTCGAGAACTTGTGTATCCTTGCTGATGAGCGGCTGTATTTGGCGGTTTGTGCCCACTTTTAGGATCATGTTATTGCAAACCGCTACCGCTTGAGCTGTAGGTTGTTTAGTATTCATAGTTTTTATGTTTGCATTTAGGATTACCAAGGTCGCCGACAAGAAATTATGTCTCCAAGCTTAAGCGGTTAACGGGAACTTGCCATAAGACACTCTAAACTAGTGTGTTTTCTTCCGTTAGAAACAATAACTGCTAACCCCGCAGATAAATGTGCTGTTCCATCGTGCAAATGTCAGCTATAGTGTGAGAGAGTTGAGCGATGACTCGGAGGCAGAGTGAGTCATCTTCTTTTTTTGAAATAAACAAATAAGCCTACTGTTGCTACAATGCTAACGGTTAGAATTACAGCAACAGCAATTATGATTGCATTGTTTAAAGGTGTCTGTGTATCCGATGGCAAAGTACCCTGATACCCCATTGGTACATACTGCTCATTTACCGAGCTGTCCTCGGTTCTAAGGACAGGGATAGGACTGAGGTCAGGGTCAACTTCATATCGAGTAGTGTGTCCTCCAATTACATATAAGACATCATCGACAACTGCCACACCGAATTGTCTTCGAGCCGTAGGCATGGACTCAGCTGTATGCCAGGTATTATTTATAGGATCATAAACGATGGTTTCTGTTTCTTGGAAAATATAGAGTTTTTTAGGTGCATAAAGGCCTGTTGTCACCCCCGCGGCAACATCATAAAAAAACATCTCATCCGTAGCAGGTGCTGAATATATCTCCGTCCACACATCAAGCTTTGGATCATAGACAACAACTTTATTCTCCATAGCCGTCCAGCCGTTAGAGTTTCTAATGTAGAATGGGCCGATAACCATTATTTTATCGTCTAACACCGTTGAAACAATAACATAAGCTCGTGTTGCAATGCTTGCTGGTATGCTAGTTTTTTCGGTCCATGAATCAACAACAGGATCATACATATACAAACGAAAATCATTCGTGTTTAGGACAAAAATTTTCCCATCTACCGTATGTGCATACAAACGCCCGCCTTCAAACCGCATTGCAGCTTTAGTGCTCCAACTATCAGTAGCTATATCATAAACCTCAGTTAATCTATCGTCTATGCAGTAAATTTTGCCTTGATAAGCAGTTATGGCAAAGTTGGATCGAGGTGTAGGCATAGGCGCCAGAGTTATCCATGTATTTGTCACAGGGTCATAGCACTCATTAGTGCCTACCACCTCTCTATGAACAATATCCGTCACTATTGAACCGCCGATAGCGTAAATTTTTCCATCAACTGCAATAACTCCCAAACTTGTTCGTGGTTGTCTCATTGGATTTTTGGTATTCCACGAATTCTCAGCTGTCTCTTCTGCAGAAACAGAACTACATACTGTTGCAAATGATCCAGTTATGAAAAAGAAAAGCAACATGAAGGATACGAGTTTGTTCATGTTTAACCCTTGATTATGTTCTGCTTTGGTGTGTAATTTAGCTTTCTACTCAGAGGAACTGAGCATCTCATTTCTTGTTTCCTCACCCGTCGGTAAGAAAGCCTCACTACCCGAAAGTGTTGCCATAAAAAACCTTCCGTATCATCACGGCCAGCAGTCAAATGCGCATCAGATGTTTTTACGTAAAAGATAATAGCCGCGCATACCGTGTTTGAGTAAAAAATTTGGGGACCCACAACGTGAAAGCCCACGTAACACTTGTCAATCCACCTTATCCACCTGAAGCTGGTCAATCAGTTTTCCTTCCTCTTGGGATAGGCTACTTGGCAGCGGTGCTTGAAAAAGAAGGCTACAACGTTGATGTAGTGGACTGCCAAACCAAAAAGTACACTAAAGAATCACTAGAAGAAAAATTCCGCCGCTTAAACCCCGATATCATCGGCGTAACTTCCGCAACCGTCACTTATCTGCCCGCGCTTGATGTTTTGAAATCTGCCAAAGTAGCCGTCCCCAAAGCATTAACTTTGATGGGGGGACCACATGTAACTGTTCTTGATCAGCAGGCACTTACAGAGTGCCCTGATCTAGACATCGTCGTGCGGGGTGAGGGTGAACAGACCATACTTGAGCTCGCCAGACTCGTATCGGGGGGTCATCTCCATGGTCTTAGCGCAATACAGGGCATAACATACAAGGCTAACAATCAAACCTTCAGTACACCCGATCGTCCTTTCATGCAAGACATAGATTCCTTGCCCTATCCAGCTCACCACCACTTCGACACCAATATGTACAAACTCTTTGGCGTAAATTATATGCCTATAATAACCAGCCGCGGATGTCCTTCAGCTTGCACTTTCTGTTTAGCATCCAAGATGTGTGGTCACGCTTTCCGCGGCAGAAGTCCTCGCGAAGTCGTCGATGAACTCATCTGGTTGCGCGATGAATTTCACGCTGGCGCATTCGCATTCTATGATGACACCTTCACCTTTGATGTAAAACGTGCTTTTGCCATCTGTGCTGAGATGAAACAACGGAAGCTAAGATTGCCCTGGGACTGCCGAACACGCGTCGACCGCATTTCTAAGGAGCTCCTAAAAGAGTTGCGAGCCACAAACTGCCAGCTTATCCACTTTGGGGTGGAGTCAGGTAGCCCAGAAATGCTCAAACTCATGCGCAAAGGAACCACCGTTGAGTTGAATGCCCAGGCAATTCGCTGGGCTAAGGAAGCGGGCTTGTCAGTGGCGGTTTCACTGGTTATCGGCTACCCAACAGAAACCCCCGAGATGCTCAGGCAAACCATAGACTTTCTCCATAAAACCAAACCCGACTACGTCTACATGTGCGAAGCCGTCCCATACCCCGGCACAGAGCTCGCTACCTTTATCAAAACACTTGGCTTAGACCTGCCCCCAAATTGGAATCAATACCGAGAAGAAACCCAAATCTTTACAAACACTCTTCTCCCGCTCGAAAAACTCGAAGAAACCAAAAAGGAATTCTTCGACCACTACTTCACAACCAGCTACTTTTTGCGTAAAAAACTCAAAGGGGATTTTTATAGCCAAATCATGGCCCGCGCCGCCCTAAACCATCTCGTCTGGAATAGCAAAACCCTGCGCTGGGGCTTTAAAAAACTCAGCAAGATACGTCAGCCAAAGAAAAGTGTAGGCGGTTACAGTACATCCGAACAGGAACAGCAACAGGTTTAAAGCTATATTTCGTCGGATCTGCGGATTGTATAGGCCAACGCCACGGCAATTATAACTATGGCGCCTATGACTATTGCAATAAAGATTATCGATAGCACTGTTGAGTTGCCTGAGGCCGGCGGCTGGGTTACTGAAGCAGCAGTGGTTGTGATGTTTTCTTTGAAGCAGTAGATATTCCAGTCATTACATCCTATGTAGAGTCTGCCATTAGCTATAGTGGGCGAGGACCATGTGCTTGAGGGGAGACTGGCAGTTGCGATTTTAGTGCCGTTGCTTTCAATGTCAAAGATAAAGATATTGCGTTGACTGGTCGCCATGTAGACTTTCCCATCTGCATATGAGGGGGAAACGTAGGGTTCATCACCAGTGTAGGTAGTCCACTGGGTCCAACCGTTAGAAGCATAAACAGATACCAAATCGAACTTGTCGATTAGTAGCACCGTTTCGTCTTTAACATAGATGGGCGAGGATACGATGAATTCAGTGGCGGTGGGATTCTGGAAGCGCCAGAGCATGTTGCCGGTGTCCGCTTCGATGCAGTAGTAGTCACCCCAGTTAGAGGACGCAAATACTCTGCCCTCAGCAACTGAGGGCGAACCCAACATTTGTGTGCCACCGCCAAATGACATTCGATAGGGGATTTCATATTTCCACAAGACATTACCATTTGCGGCGTCTAGTTTGTAGAGGGCACCTGTTTCAGGTTCTTCAGCACTGAAATAAACCGCCCCATCGGCTACGGCAGGGGAGGATTCTATGGGGCCATCCGCTTTTGTTTGCCACTTTATTTGTCCGGTATTTCCATCTAAAGCGTATAGGTAGCCGTCTAGTGAGCCCACATAAACTATACCATCCGCCACGGCGGGTGAGGACTTTAAAATCAAATTGCCAAATGTAAAGGGTAAATCGCCATTGACAAATGTTTTCCATATAAAGGCGCCTGTCTTTGCGTTTAAGCAGTAGACATAACCGTCGTCACCGCCTGTGTAGACTTTGCCGTTTGCTACGGCGGGTGAGGACTCTACTGGACTGTTGGTGGCGTATTTCCAGAGTAAACTGCCGGTGTTGGCGTTTAGGGCATAGATATTTTTGTCTTGTGAACCAACGTAGAGTATGCCGTCTGCTACAGACGGCGAGGAGCTGACTGCACCCTTAGTGCTAAACCACCAAGCAACTGTGAGGTTTTGCGGTCCAACTTCTGCAGTGGAGGAGTGCGTGGGATCTGCACGCCACTGCGGCCAATCACTCACTGTTGTGGGGCCGTTGCTCTGCTCGGAGGTGCCCTGTATAGCCCAGATTTGATTAATTGTCTCATACTCATTACCTGAAATGGTATCCACAGCGGTTGTTACATCACCGGGAATAAGATAGAGTGTACCATAGGCTATGGCAACGGATTCTCGGGGCGGCAGGGCCTCCATATTTAGTGACCAGATTTTTTGGCCTGAGTAGGCGTTTAGGCAGGAGAATTCTGAGATGCCACTGGGGGCGTTGTACTGGGCGGCTTCGCCAGTCGTCATGTAGAGTTTGCCATCTGCCACAGTGGGCATACCCGGCCACATCAATGTATCGTTTGGTCCCTTATATTTCCAGACAACCTCGCCTGTGTACATATTGAATGCGTAGAGGTAACCATCTTTATTCATTTCATACACCATACCATAGGCGACTGCACAACCCGTGGTAAAATAGCCATCAGTATCGGGGCGGTACCGCCAGACTATGTTACCGTTGGTGGCGTTAAAGGCATACATAGTATTGTCGTCACTTCCGCCTTTGAAGTATAGCCCGTCTGCATATGCGCCGGTAAATATCATGGGCCCCTTTGTGGGGGTGCTCCATAGTACTTTGCCTGTTTTGGCGTCGAGTGCATACTGCATATTTTCAAAGGAGCCGGTGAAGATTTTTCCCTCACCGTACGTGACGCCTATGCCAGTTAGGCCGCCGCCGCGGATATAGGTTGACCAAACCGCAGACGGGGGCTTAGAGGGATCAGTGAAATCCCAGGCAACGATGGAGGAATTGACTTTGGTATAGAACATCTTTTGCTCAGGACTATAGACATTGGCATTAAAGATGCCTGTATAGGCGTTGAAGTCGGGGCTTTTCCAGAGTATAGCGCCGGTTTCGGGGTTAAGACAGTAGCTTTCCACTATCATATGAGTACTATCAATTTTGTAGGCTATAGGCCAGGTTGTATTCTCCGGTAGGGCTGTTTGCCAAATTATTTTTCCAGTTTGATCGAGTGCGAAGACGTGGGTGTTATTGGAGACATAGATTTTGCTGTTAAAGGCGGCTAAGTAGGGTTGGATGCCATGTATGTCGGCTTTCCAGATTACAGTAGATATGTCTGGGGCTGGGCCTGCAGAGAAGCGGGTGTAGGCTGAGTCGCCTTCAAATTGGGGCCACTCGTACTGATCCAAGTTACCTCTACCCGTTGAGGCTTCCGTTTGCACATGAACCGTGACTAAAGCTGATGTGATGGAAATGAGTAGGATAGCAAAAAGGATGATTACACCGATTTTCTTGATGTTTTTACCCCCATAATCGGGCAAATAATATCATAAAGAGATATATTGATTCCCTGCCCAAGCATAAATATCACCCGATGGAATTATAAAGTTTACTGAAACTCCTTTGAGGACCCTCACAGTAGCAAAAAGCAACCCTAAAACCAAAGGAGTAACCAACTCGCAAACTTTTTAAAGACGCAAAGAACTGTTAGGTACAATAAATATGGGGAATCGTGAGGGATTTTAGTTTGACTGAACAAAAAGGTCCACTACTTATGACTTCTTGGCGGGCAACCGGCGCCTGCAACGCCCGTTGTAAATACTGCAACATAGATGCCACCACAGAACACGCCCCCCGAGAAATGACTACACAAGAAGCATTCCACCTAGTCAACGAAGTCGAAAAATTCGGGGTCAAATGGTTCGGCTTAAAAGGCGGCGAACCCCTAACACGCCCCGACATCTTTGAAATCGCAACCTATGCAAAAAGCAAAGGCCTAAACGTCTGTCTCCTAACTAACGGTACATTCGTTGATGGATCCGTATACGATAACTTGGTTAAAAATCAAATTTGGTCATCAGTAAGCATCGATGGTCCAGAAGAAATCAATGATCAGTTACGTGGCAAAGGTTCCTACCAAAAAGCCCTCTCAGCCATCGAAAAACTTGCGGCAGGAAAAATCCTAAACGGTTTGGCCTGTGCCGTAACCACTATCAACTACCAACACCTCGACCACATTGCTGAACTCGCAGATAAATACAAGGCTAATTTTGTTTGGTACAATCATCTTGTACCCAGCGGCAGGGCTAAATCCACTATGGAACTCACCCCGACACCTGAGCAGTATGAGTGGGCCCTCAACCATATTTGGGATATCACAGAAAAATACAAAAACAAATTTGAGGTCCATGTTCACTGTCCCCACTTCGCCAGAGTTGTTAAACAGCGCATTCCAGAAACCGAATTCAACCATTGGTATGAAAAAGAGTTCCACGGCAAATGCACCTACTTCGCCTTCGGCGGCTACCTTAGTGTAACCGAAAACGGCGACTTAATCCCTTGCTTCTACACCGACCTACAGCCTAACGAACCCATGATGCTAGGAAACATCCGCAATAAATCCTTAACTATCGCATGGGAAGAAGTCAAAGCTTCAACATATTACAACAAATTCCAAGATCGCAACGTGCTTAAAGGTAAATGCGGCGTCTGTGAATACAGAGAAATCTGCGGTGGATGCAGAAACAGAGCCTATGCATACACAGGTGATATCACCGAATCTGATCCTGCATGCAACTACATTCCTGAAGCACTTCGCAAAAATGAACAGAAACAACAATAAACAGAACCGTTGGTTCTGCACAATTTGCTTTTGTTAAACACGCATAAACACAGAAACAAAACAGTTTCTATATATAACCTAGCAGCTGATAACTGAAAAATGTGGTGTTCTCCTTCTGATGAAAACATCTGATCTGTTGATAAAGCAAGACCTCCTTGAGAATCACATGTTTTCTTCTATTGACTCTCTCTAACTAAATCCTGCTTGGCCTTCCAAAGTTTGGCTTCTATACGCAAATTATAGGGACATCTTGGTTCACATTGCCCACATCTATTGCATTTGTCAGCCTTACCTTCTAGACCGCTGTAGAGTTTCCTAGACCAATTCTTCAAGCCATAGTTGTCATGTAGCATTTGGAAGCGTAGTACCGCTGGGATGTTGATGCCTTCTGGGCAGGGTATGCACAGTCCGCAGTCCCGGCAGTAGTTACCCAATGCAAAACTAAACCGCTTCTGCTCTTCAGCCGTTAGTCCTTTGTATGTTGTGCCTGTTTTGGTTGCGATCTCCACTTCACCTAGGCTTCTTAACCCCGGAATAACTGTTGAGACATCTTGCGAGAGCACAAATCGTAGTGCACTGTTAACTTGCTCCTCAGCGGTCTCCCCCAGTAGAGTTTTTAATTCGGTTTCTTGGGAAATCAGTGACAGTGACGGCTGATAGAGGCAAGTAATCAAATTCGCTATCTTTGCCGACAACGGCTTCATGGCTACCACGCCAACATCATGTGCTTTTGTAGCGGGCAACAGTTCTTCTAGCGCTTGCGGGGTCACTACGTTTAGGGGTATCAGTACCGTGTCAAACTCGCCTGTTGCTACTGCCTTAGCTAAAACCCGTGGCTTATGTCCCGTTATACCGATGAAATTCGCCAGCCCTTCACGCTGGGCATGTTTGCAGGTTTGTAGTGCCCCATCCTCACTCATGGTTTTGTTGAGAGTTTTTTCGTCGTCAATACCATGTAGTTGCAAGATGTCTACATTGTCAGTGCGTAGCTTATTGAGGCTTACTGTGAAGTCTTTGAGGGATTCGCGTTTGGTTCGGTTGCCTGTTTTGGTGGCGATTATACATTGGTTTCTCACGTCTTGGAGGGCTTCGCCGATTTTTTCTTCACTGTCTCCATCCCAGCGTGCCGTATCAAAATAATTAATACCCAAATCAAATGCGTGTCTTACAACTTCTGTGGCTTTTTGTGTAACCAATTCAGCTATCCATGTACCGCCAAATCCCACTTGCGTTGCCATCAAGTTGGTTCTGCCCAGGCGCCTCTTATCCACCCAATCACCTGCTAAGCAGAACCACTGGCCTTTTTAGTGCCATGTAATAGCCGATTTTTGGCGAAGGTTAGGATGCCTTCACGTTTGGCACGTTTGAGAATCTGTTTTGGTGTCATATGGAAGCTTTTGAAGAAACGCCGCTGTACCGCTTTGAGGGATTCAAAGTCATATTCGTCGCTTTTGGTACTGAGCAGGTAGTTATCGAGCTGTGTGTATCTGCCGCTTTGAAGAAGTTCTCTGTAGAGTTTGCTGTCTGGGTATGCGATAAAGATGTTGAATTGACAATAGTCAGAGTCGATTTTTTTGGCAAATTTCAGGGACTTCTCCATATCGGTAAGCGTTTCGTCGGGTAACCCCAACATAAAGGAGCAAGCGGTTTTTATACCGTGTTTTTTGCAAAGTTTAAAGGCGGTTTCAACCTGCTCTGGTGTAGTGTCTCTGCCTATACGTTTGAGGACTTTGGGTGAGCCGGATTCAACGCCAAACCAAATTACTTTGCAACCTGCTTTGCTCATGAGCTCCAAAAGCTTATCATCAACTAGATCCACACGGGTGTCACAAACCCACTGTAAATCCAGTTTTTCCTCAATCATGAGGCGGCAGAGTTCTTTGGTTTTCTCTTTACGCAAAGTAAAATTGTCGTTGATGAAGTAAATGCCCCTTGTACCATAGCGACTCTGCAGGTCATGGATTTCGCCCAAGACGCGTTTGGGGCTAAAACCGCGGCAGATATTGCCCCAGAGTTTACGGGTTTCACAAAAACCACAGTTAAAAACGCAACCGCGGCTGATGCTCATTATATCTGCAGGTTTAGCGTCCAAAAACTCGATAGTGCGATCATACTGCTCCAGCGGCAACAGATGTCGCGCAGGATAGGGGATTTCATCCATATCCTCGATGAACTGCGGCGGATTTATGGTGACGCCGTTTTTAGCTCTAGATGCAACCCCTGAGATGGTTGAGATTTGATTTTTATTGTTACCTGTGAGTGCATCTGCAAGTTGGGTTATGGCACGTTCCCCCTCACCGATAATGGCATAGTCAATTTCCGAGTGTGCCAAAAGTGTTTCAGGCAAATAGGAAGCATGCCAGCCGCCCACAACCACCACACAATCAGGTTTACCTTCTTTTATGGCTTTGGCAGTTTCTATGCAACGCGCAAACGTAGCAGAACCACATGTAATACCTACCATAAATGGTGCGGTCTGCATAATTATTTGTTTAACTTCTTCAAGCGGTTTATTGGCCAGATAGTTATCAAGCATCTCAACCTCATAACCGGCTTTCTCAAGCGCACCAGCAATATACATTAAACCAATAGGTGGCAACCGTTTTCCATGGTACCACGTGTCTTTTTCGGGGGGCGCAGTGGTCATAAGCAAAATCAAGCTAGTCGGACTCCGTGGTCATTTTAGGTTTGATAACTCGCGTAGCTTATAGCTTTAACGGAAAACAAGCGGCCTATCTGTCCCAGGCATTATTTCATGCAGGTTTATTTTGAATTTTCTGAAAGTACAATAACCGTTAAACAACCATTCACAACCCCACAACCCTGTCAACTTTAGACATAATCCAACTACAACAAACAACAACTCAAAAAAGGTTGCCTGCAAGGATTTTGTGTGTTGGTGTTTCTTAAAACAATAAACCCGCAAGCAACAACCCGCCAACAACAATGGTAATAGGCAACAAGGGAAACGGTGCAGAAACAACAGAGACTCCCTGGTTTGGGAGGTGCCTACATTTTCATATTTATCCTTCAACAAAACCATGTATTATGCAACTTAAACGCTAGTTAGTTGGGTTATATAGCAAAGTGAATATATATTGGCATTTTTCACGTAGTAACAAAAAAGATGTTAATTTGGTTGCGGTATAACCTGTATGTGGGTTTTGTCTTGTGGAAAAAATTAGAAATGGATTTTTGGATTTTTAAATTTAAATGTCCCGCTTACTTTTTGGTAAGGGTTATTTCCATCGTGGAAACCATTCTGGATTTGTTCTCGCCCTCACGAGGTGGCATCTCGGCTGTTCCGATTGCGATTTTGGTGACTTTGAGGTCTTTTATGAAACGGTTTCTTGCGATCTCTGCGACATCAACTGCGGTGGTTATGGCTTGGCCTCTTGCTTTGAGGGTGATTTCTTTTAGGTTGTGTGAGGAGAGGCTTGTGATAATTGCCAGAACATAGCTCATTGGGGGTTTGTTTCCGACGAAGATAACATCTGCATTTTCAGTCATTTTATTTTTTCTCCTTTATGCTACTTATGTGTAACGTTGTGTGTCAACGCTTTGTTGCGGGACCAAACATTACTGTCAAAGAGTAACCGTTTCTTCCTTATAAATCCATTGAAAAGGCGTATATGGGCATCTAACTGTTCAACAGCTATACTAAGAAAGGCTTTTCTGTAGCTAAACCTAATTGGCTACTCATTGACGAGATGCAACAAGCCGTGCTTACTAAACTTAAAAAACAAATCCAGCAGATGCTCATCTCCGAAGCTAAACTAGCCCATAAACTCGGTTTTACGCCCAACAGCATTAGCATTGTCGGTTTCATACTTGCGTTTGCTTCTGCGGTTGCTTATGCGTTAACCACTACTCAGGCGCCTTGGCTTTTGTTGCTTGGTGTGTTTTTTCTTTTGGCTTCTGGATTCTGTGACACCATGGATGGTATAGTTGCTCGAACCTATCAGCAGTCCACGGCTTTTGGGGGTTTTTTTGATTCTGTTCTTGATCGATATGCGGATGCAGTAGTCTATGCGGGTATACTCATCGCTGGGTTATCTAATGCGGCATGGGGAAATATTTGGGGTCCCGTTTGGGGTTTAGCGGCTTTGGCGGGATCCATGATGGTTAGTTATACACGTGCAAGAGCAGAGGCAACAGGCATAACGATGGAATCGGTGGGTTTTGCTGAACGGGCAGAACGCATGTTGCTTTTAGCTGTCGTCAGTATAATGGGCTATTTCTGGTTGCCTGCATTGGGTTATGGTGTGGCTTTGTTGGCGGTGCTTTCAAACTTTACCGTCATACAAAGAGCAGTGCATGTTTATAGAGAATTAAAGAAAAAAGCAACGAATGTCGCTTAATATCTTCGTCTATATCCTTTTGAGTGACGTTCGTTTTCCGCTCTGACTTTAACGATGCCACGGTGAACTGCACATGAAATACAATAGTATTTGGTATCCACCCAAGACGCTAAGAATGTGCCTTTTTGCCTGAGTTCTTTGGCTAACTGTGGCTCCACAAAGGATACCCGGCGAGTAGACCGTTTGGCCTTGTCTCTGGGCACCATTGCACCACAGTTAACACATTGTACAAGAGTGCTGCTTCCTTTGCTCCCTTTTGCTCTTCCTCGGCTTTTTCGCTTAACAGGCATTATTTTGTCCTCTTTCTCTTTTTGTCTCATTTATTGACTTAACTATCTTATATATCTGCTCTTAATTTTAATAGGGAAGTTATGTTTGCATTTTGATTTATCTGGGGAACAATTTTTCCATCTGGCGAGGTCATCAGAGTCGTAACCCCTGGGCCATGTCCCGCAGAGACACAGTTTGTATGAATCACAACACCTACCGAGATAGCACCTTGTCGATAGATTCTGCCAAACGAATGATCTGCGTCGATGATGGCAACAAAATCGCCCAGCCTTAAATTTTTCAACTCATACTGCTCGATAACACCTTCGTCGAAGAGTTGAATGTCGTAGTCACCGGAGTTAGCTTGGTTGGCACCTAATCCTGAGCCCATGATGGCGGCTGGAATAAGATGAGTCACCGGCACCAAAAGTTTCCCGTCGCTGGCCTGTGGGTTCCAGGCTTCAAATAATGATGGGTCTATGTTGAGCACTTTTATATCTGGATAATCCTGCAGTTTTAAGCCGGTACCATAAGCTTTAACGAGAATTTTGTCGCCGGGCAGAAGTTTCTCTAGGATTTCGGTTGAGAAATCTGCCAGTACATGTTCTATACCGCCGTGTTTGCCTGTAACTATGCCGCTGTTGCCTTTTGCATCACCTGAAGTAACTAGCGCTTGATTTCCCACACAGGATAGCACGTTAAACGCGGTGTTGGCGGCTTGGCCTGAGCGCGTATCGTTTTCTTTGTTTGTTATGCTGACACCCGGCTCCACATGATCTGCTTCCCAGCCCACGGCAGGGTCGCCGACTCTTAGGTTGTAGGTTATACCGCCGACGCCAGGGAGCACTTGGGGTTTTCCTGTGGCGGAGATTGTATAGACATTGCGGATGGTGGGGCTGGCGATTTCGCCCATTACGGAGATTTTTATGAGTTTATCAGCGTTGGTTTTAAGCATAATCGTTCCTTCATTCATTTAATATTTGGGTATTTGAGCTCTTATAAAACTTGTATGTTGCCTTTTTTATGTAAAGTAACTCTTAAATTAATCGATCCTCTACTGTTAAATTGGTAGCAAGCATATCTAAATCGTGACGAGTGAAGCTCTATGGCTGAAATTGGTTTAAGACCAAAAATGTTGGTTAGAGATGTTATGAGTAGTCCAGTTGTAACTATGGATGAGGATGAGACCTCCAACAAAGCTGCTGCAAGCATGGATATGAACGATTTAGGAGCAGTCATCGTCAACAACAAAACCGGGAAACCAATCGGCATCATAACCGAACGTGACATAGTAAAACGGGTAGTTGCCAAAAACCAAAAGCCCGATACTATAAAAGCCAAAGAAATCATGACCACACCACTTGTCACTGTCGAACCCGAGGCAACCATAAGCGACGCCGCACGAAGGATGACTAGGCTCAACATTAGGCGTCTTGTTGTCATCTACAAAGGCAACCTCGTTGGCATTATCACAAGCAAGGATATACTGGGAGTCATGCCGGAACTTCTCGAGATAATGCAGGAGCACTCACTCATCGAAGGCTCAGTAGCAGGTGAAGAACTCGAAGCGGCACCGCTCTCAGGATACTGCGACAATTGTGAAACCTACTCTGAGGATCTAAAGGAACGCAACGGACAGAACATCTGCGACGAATGTCGCATCGAACTTGAACAAGAAAAATAATGTGGCAGTTATCACCACCATAGCACGTGGTTATCCTCTATTTCTCTTCCTCTGGGTGATATACGAGTCATACTATCCTGCTAGACTGGTCTAAAGCGGATTGATAACATGCAAAAATCGAGGATGAAATATCCATATTATGGGTCAAATTAGTATCCTATCAAATATTTTCTATTAGCTAACGAATTTTTCCATAGAGATGCCTTGGAAATTGAAGGCTGAATGCGGTATATGTAGCCGGGTTATGCGTACAACTTATCTGCGGCAATGTCAGCGTTGCAAAAAGCGGTTCTGCTGTGACTGCATGACCCCCGACATCGCCACAGGCGATCCGATGGTGATGTTATGCCTTCATTGCGCCAGGCGCATCGTGTCACCTCGATCCATATCCAAATACAACGCTTTAGAGAATCATCTCAAATTCCGTGCCGCTTTCACCGACCAAGTCACATTAAAGTTTGCCCGAATCGACGGTTTAATCGGTGACAACCTGCCCATGGCGGCTTACCGTGATTCGCTTTGGTGGAGCAACGCCTCCTCAAGTGAGCATGCCAAGGCGTGGCTGGATGCAGGTTGGGAAGTGCAAGAAGTCAACTTTAAGGCCGGCTGGGTTATTCAAAAAAGTAAGAATTTTCCCAAGACAACCCAAGAAAAAAGCTTGAAATCGCCCACCCTTCACACCCGTGCCAGTACGCCGGCTTCGCTCCTCCAAAGCACCCTCAAACACCAAAGTATCCAAACTCTACGCCCGGATCAAAAACATGGAACACCAAAGGAATATGCAGAAACCAATTCGGGGCTTAAAGAGAAAACCCCCAAACAGAAGCCGCTTGACAAAAAATAAACCCCTATAACATCTACCGTTTAAATATCAAAGCGCCATTGTGGCACACCATAAACCTAAACATCGCGGGTATTCAAAAACCCGCATAAGTTGCATTAGAGTTTACAATAAATTTGTTGCTCTACACTGATTTGTAGAGAAAACACAAAGACGCCTCATTAACTGATTGGTTGACCACATTTTTCACAGAAAGCCGCATAACTCTTGTTATCGGCGCCGCAGTATATGCAGAATTTCTCTGTGGCCTGATCGCTTTCTGTTGATAGAGTGTTCAAGGGGGGTGAAGCTGATGCTTGAGACATGCGTATGGGCCTTCTTATAGAGATTACTGTCGCAACCATCGATGCCGCTATGGCTAAGATGATTATGGCAAAGAGGACAGGATTTTCCACAATTAAATTAAAAGACAGCGGCAGAACCGGCTGAGCGATTGGGTCTGGAATTGCAGGCGGAGAGATGATTGCCAGGTTTGGATCAATTGGTGAATCCATATCAGACTGGGTGGGGCTGGGATGAACAGTTGGCGGCATCATAGCTATAGTGGGGATAAATTGTCTGTTTTCATCTATGGCGTAGATATACATATTTTGTCCTGTAAACTCTTGGGGCAACTGGCCGATTTTAAAATTGGTTCCTGTGGTTTCACAGTAGTAGTATGTCTGGTTGGAATCTTTGGGATAAGTTACCCCGGCGCCCCTCCAGTTATCGCCCAAGATGCCGGCTGCATAATGATTTGGAGGATTAATGTAGACGACGCTGTAGCCCATAATCAGTGTCAGTGAAGCGAAAAGTATAACGGTGTCTTCGCAGTCTCCACCATAATCTACTAGTGTTTCAATGGGAAACCTCGGATACTCATCATAGCCAGTTGTTTCTAAGTCAGAGGTGTAGGGTATGCTCTGTGCAAATGCCAATACAAAACTGGCCTTAGCATAATCATCATAACCCATCTGGGTCGCGGTGTCATCGAGTTTCTGTGCTAACAACCTTATGTAATAATCCCGAGTGGTAGTGAGATACCCATATCCCGCGGGACCATCCTTTGTTCTTATGGAATTCGGAACCGCACAATACGCGTCATAGAGCGCTACAGGGATACTTAGATTCCATGTCCAATGCTGTCCGTCGTAGTCCCATTCAAACGATCTCTCGTAGTATTGGCTACTGGTTTGAGCGGCGACTCTTTGGGGAACAACCATCATAGATAGAGACATGGCAAAAACCAACAAAGTAATGATCAAGAATCGAAGTGGTTTAAAACTCAGGTAACGCATTTTTATCCTGTTCTAACAAAAAGAGTCGCACCATACCGTTTAAGTTTTTCCAAATCGTCATCTACTTCTTTATTATACCATAGTTTTGCTTTTTCCAAGCATCACGAAACTTGTTATAATAATCAACACCCTGAAAAACAGGTGCATAAGCGAGTTCCCACTCAAGACCGCATTTACAGACGGCATAGGCTTTTTTATTTTTGATATCTACAAACATTTGCAAAAATTCTTTACGACATTTGGGACAATAGTAGGGGCCATTCACCATCTGTTTGGCATCTTTGGTGAGGATTTTCATATGACCAGTAACGACTCTATGTAACTCTTTACTTTCTTTGGCGGGTTTCTCTGAATTCATATTCTAGAAAGTTATGCCTGCATAAAGATATACTCTTCCATCTCAAAACCCACATTTTTACCTCAAAACACAGAAAACTAACCATAAAAACCCTCACTAACTGGGGGAGAGCTGTTGTGTGAGAACACAAAAATTCATCATGCACTGCCGCATGAACGTCACAACACAAAAATCCATGATACTGCTGACATCACAGTGATTTTTATTATATTTGCTCTCCTTAAACTCGCGGGTATCCTTAGAGAAGCCTTTTAACTTGTTCTATTTTTTAAATGGACAACACTTTGTTTTTTGAGGTATATTTCTGATGGGGCTAAATAGTTTATTCCTTCGGGGGTCTTGTATAATTGTAGTATCTTGTGAAGGTCCAGTGTTTGTTGAAGAGGTGTGATTCTGTTTGGTAGGCTTTGTGGAAGGCTTCAGTTTTGCCGCAGGTGGTGGGCCTGCGAACACTAGCCTAGTATGTTCGATACCTAACTCAGTGCAGTGGTGTCTAAATGCAGGAATCTCTCCTCTTGCAGGCTTAAACTGTGTGCCTTGATCAGTTAAAATCTGACGCGGAACACCAAACCGTTTAACGCACTCAAGTAGCAGGTATAGCGTTCTGGTCGTAGGACTCCAATCTTAACTGAACCTGTTATGAAACGTGAATGATCGTCTGATAGTGTATCATCCAGAAATCATCAGAGCCGAATTTAAAATCCGCTTGTCACAAACTATTACCTGTTCACGCTCAAAACGAGATGTGCCCCAGGTTTTGCGCGGTTGCCTATTGGATGGTTTAAGCCTGCTTGGCAGATGACCTTGTATGCTTGGTTATTATCTACATCAACCTTGCGGAAGATATCCCGCTATCTTTTTGGGTCCCCACTCATATCGAGCACGAAGTTTAATGATTTTAGTTTTCAAAACTTTATCCACGTCTGGGCCAAAGGGGCGACCTCTTGGTTTTTCTTTTAGTCCACTCCATCCGCTGGTTTGGTAACGGTTCCACCACCGATAAAACACTTTTCTATCAACCCGTATTTGAGAACAAATATCTGTAACAGGTTGCCCTTCCAATTTCTTTTTAATCATCCATATTTTGAGCTTTTCCCAATCCCTATCCAACTTTAACACACTTTCCCAACCTTGAAAAAGTGTGGCCCATTCAAAAGATAGAACAAGAAGCCTTTTAACTAGATACCCTTAAATTTCGCGAGAATATGGACTATCCAGCGCGGCCGTCGTCTAGTCTGGTTTAGGACTTTAGCCTTCCAAGCTAATGATCCCGGGTTCAAATCCCGGCGACCGCACCACATTGTTGTGTCTGAGCCTTCCTCATGTTTCGGTTTTTAAAACCCCAAAAAACGAAATAGGTTGCATGGGGCTCTTAATTTGTGGGAGACAAAGTCGCCGGCAAGGCTCGTTTTGTGGTGTTTTTGCCTTTTGTTTGTGTGAATTGGCACTTGCCCCTCTTTGTATTTGTAGTGTTGCCTATTGTGATTAAATCCAGCTTTTACACAACGCTGGTTCCCCCACTTTGAACACCGCATAATCCTCATATGCACAAAGGGTTAACACACCCCATTCCTTTTTGCAATACTCTCATTTTTTGATTTTTTTGATAAATTTTTCCAAAACATCTTCCATGTTGGGGTGGCCAATCTCTTGCAAGTTGTATTGTACGCGTGTATTTGGTTTGTTGATTTGGATGACTCTGCCTAAATCGATTGGTGTGGCAATGACTACCGAATCGCATTCGGTTCGCTCGATGGTGGCGGTCAGATCTTTCATCTGTTGCTCGCCATAACCCATGGCTGGCAATAATTTTCCAATATTTGGGTAGATACGGTATGTTTCAGCTAGTTTGCCTACCGCATAGGGGCGTGGGTCAATGATTTCGGCCGCGCCAAATCGTCGGGCTGCCACAATCCCGGCTCCAATTTTCATCTCGCCGTGAGTTAGAGTTGGGCCGTCTTCGATCACCAGTACCCGTTTACCTCGGATGATCTCTGGTTTATCTACACTGATAGTGGAAACCGCGTCTACTACCGTGGCTTTTGGGTTCACGCGTTCAATGTTGTTTCTAACTGTTAAGATATTGTCAAAATCGGCACTGTCGATTTTATTAATTACCACCACGTTAGCCAAGCGTAGTGTCACTTCACCTGGGTAGTAGGATAGTTCATGTCCGGGGCGGAGTGGATCTACCACTGTGATCATCAGGTCTGGTTGGTAGAATGGGAAGTCGTTATTGCCGCCATCCCATAAAATGACATCACAGCCGTTTGGATCGTTTTCTGCCGCTCGCAGTATCGCTTCATAATCTACACCCGCATAAATCACGTTTCCTCTAGCGATATGTGGTTCATATTCTTCCATCTCTTCGATGGTGCACTGATTCTTTTTTAGATCCTCAATGGTGGCAAAGCGCTGTACCTTTTGAGCAACTAAATCGCCATAGGGCATGGGATGTCGGACAGCGATCACTTTTAATCCATGTGCCATCAGTACCTCTGCGATGCGCCGAGAAGTTTGGCTTTTGCCGCAGCCTGTGCGAACTGCTCCCACAGCGATGACCGGTTTGGTGCTTTTTAGCATGGTGCTTTTGCAACCCAACAAAGAGAAATCGGCACCAGCGGCGTTCACTTGAGCACTGATACTCATGACCGTCGAGTAGGGGACGTCGCTGTATGCAAAGATACATTCGTCAACATCAAGATCTTTGATGAGTGACAGTAGATCATCCTGAGCGTAAATAGGGATGCCTTCGGGGTAAAGGTTGCCGGATAGTTCGGCTGGATATTTCCGATTGGCTATATCTGGGATTTGTGCGGCAGTGAATGCCACTACCTTGTAGGCGTGATTATCTCGGAAAAAGGTATTAAAATTGTGAAAATCGCGTCCAGCCGCACCAATAATAATGATTTTTTGTGGTGTCATGGTTTTTCCCTTCAATAAAATTTTTACAATATCCTTCCTAATATAAGCTTTACATAGAACTTTTTAAATTTTTACCGTAACTTTCCCAAATTACCCGTGTGGTTTTGACTATGTCTGAGAATACTTAGATATTTGTTCTATTTTCTTTGAAAAGTGTACACAAATGCTCTTTTCCGCTTGCTTTAACAGTCGCGCGTCTTTGAAAGAGCCAACAGACCGCCTGCAGACATCACGCAATCATTTCGTTCCCTAACTGCTTGAAAACCTTAAAATTTAATTATATAGCCAAAAACGACCATAAAATATCCTCCAACACCTGTATTGCTTTGACCAAGTTATAATTTATGATTGAGTGTTTCAGTTTGTCTCTTCATATTCTTCCGCAAGGTTCTTTTATCCATTTTTTGCCATGTGGTTGCGAACACAGCCCGTTATCCAGTATCACTTTCTTAGCCGTTGCCAACACCAAAGTAGGCGTTTGTATCACGATCGCTGTACATATTGGAGGCGGCCGCACAAACAACCTCACCGTTTGGCCGATGCTAGTTAGTAGATAGAAACCTTCTTTACCCAAACTGAGGTGTCACCAGTATAGGAGATACCTTTATGCCCTTAGCATTCATCATCGGAACCGCGGGTTCAGGCAAATCCCTTTTCACAGCCGCCTTCGCCGACTGGTTAAAGATGAGCAAGCAAGACGTCGCAGTCGTTAACCTTGACCCCGGAGCGCTTAAACTGCCCTATCAACCCGACGTTGACGTCCGCAACTATGTGGATGTTGGCGACTTGATGGAGAAATACAATCTGGGACCCAACGGGGCCCTCATTATGGCGGCAGATCTAATCGCTGACGAAATTGAAAACATAACCCGTGACATCGACGAAGCCCATGCCGATCTCGTTTTGGTGGACACACCGGGTCAAATGGAGCTTTTTGCATTTCGTGCCAGTGGTCCCTATATTGTCAACGAATTAACCAAAGAACCCAAAGCACTCATTTACCTCTTTGACGCCGTTTTCAGCGTCAACCCCCTCAACTACGTCTCTAACATGTTTCTCTCCGCCGCAGTTTACAACCGCTTCTTCCAGCCCCAGTTGCATGTGCTTTCCAAAACCGATTTGATTCCCTCAAAAGATACTCAGGCGATTGCATCTTGGTCAGCTAACCCAATGGCGCTCGAAGACGCCATTGAAGCGAAACTGGACGGCACCAAACGTCTCTTCAGCCGTAACATGATGCAGGCCATTAATAAACTGGGCTTAAAATTCCTCCTATCACCGATATCGTCGAAAACCAACGAGGGTATGGTTAACATCAACACCATCTTAGAACGCATTTTAAATGAAGGCGAAAAATACACAACTTAGACACTGCTAATAAGCGACCAGGTAGCGGCAAATGCCCCCCGTTTAGCCTTTAATGCTGACTCGGCACCCGCCACAACAATTATATCATTATCTTGAGGGGTTAGCTGTTTAAGCAACTGGTTAGCGGCGTTTGGAAACTGTTCCTCTATGTTGTTGCTCACTGATTTAATCAAGAGATGCCCGTCTCTGTATACTATAACAAGAGCTTCGCGTGCGCCTGCAATGATGGCTGCATCCCGCTGATCGATGCCAGAACCCACTTTTTCCCCCTGCCCCCTCACCAGATAGGCATGATTAAATTCAGAGGGGTTCAAATCTGATTTGGGTATATCTGCCTGTTTAGGAAAAACAGCTTCGAACTGCCGCCAGATTTCTTTGCCTCTAACAGTCAAGTTGGCGCCGCATTTGGAGGTTTCAATCAACTTTACCCCCCTAAGCCGACTGATGATGGTGCGGATTGCCCCATCACCGACATGGAGTTTCTCTGCTAGCTTGTTTCTGCCAAGGGGTCTCTCAGCCAACAACTCTATTGTGTAGTACAAATGGAATATAGTGAAAGACGTGGAGGGTCCGGGTGCCTTTTTCTCCGCAATTTGTTGCATGAATTTCTTTAAAGATGTCGCCATATTCTTGCCTATACATACTAGCTACGGCTGAGTACTTATAATTTATTCGTTGCTACCACCCGCGGGTATGGCTGAAATCTCACTAACATGCCTGGCTCGCGTTGTTTATAATAATCTACTCTTTCCCAACTGGCTTTATGGTAACCGCACAGAGACAAAAAGAAAACCCGACGGTTTGTTGCTCAGTAGCGCTCTGGGTTTTAGATGTTGCTGTTTTGTTGCTCTGTTTTCTTTTGTTGTACGTATGCGGTATTTGGCTTAAGCTGTGCTAAAGTGGATACCGCTTGGATGTATACTAAATTCACGTTATATGAGTGTCATAATGGGCACATACCCAAGTTAACACCATAATGTGCCACTTGATCTGTGTTTATTACAAATATCTTGTTGTCCAAAATCAATAGAGTTAGGTTATATATTCCAAAGAATTTTTTAAGCAGAAAGGCATATAAGAAAACCGGCGGTAAGGTACCCCTAACATAGCTGTTTAACGGAAGAAAAACCCATGAAACGAAACGGAAAATACTTGTTCACCTCTGAATCTGTAGGAGAAGGTCACCCAGATAAAGTTGCAGACCAAATTTCCGATAGCGTCCTAGATGCCATTTTCACCCAAGATCCCAAAGCCCGTGTCGACTGTGAAACGATTGTTATGCAGGGCACAGTCATAATTACCGGTCAAATCACCACTCGTGCCTATGTAGATATTCCGAAAATAGTCCGTAGTACCCTAAAAGAAATAGGTTTTGACAACGCCAAAGATGGCTTGGACTGGGAGACTTGTGGTATCCTCGTTTCGTTGACTGCCCAGAGCCCAGACATTGCCATGGGCATTGACGAATCCATTGGTCACGAACAGGGTGCGGGTGATCAAGGCATGGTTTTCGGCTATGCGAGCAATGAAACCAAAGAACTCATGCCTTTGCCTATTCTGCTTGCTCACAAACTTGTAAAGCGTCTCGCAGAAGTGCGCAAGGATGGCACTATGCCCTATCTGCGTCCTGACTGTAAATCACAGGTTACAGTTGAATATGAAAACGGTAAGCCTAAATGCGTCAAAACAGTTGTTATAGCTGCACAGAATAACGGGTCAATCGAAGATGGGGTTCTTAAAAAACAGATTGTCGAACAAATCATCAAATATGTCATCCCTAGCGAACTGATTCCAGAAGACATCAAATATGTTATCAACGGCACAGGTCGTTTTGTCATCGGCGGGACTCTTGCTGATTCAGGATTAACTGGCAGAAAAATCATCGTTGATACCTATGGCGGCGTCGGAAGTCATGGCGGCGGATGTTTTAGCGGTAAAGATCCCTCTAAAGTAGACAGAAGCGGATGTTACATGGCACGCTACATCGCCAAAAACGTTGTTGCATCTGGATTGGCAGACCAATGCGAAGTGCAAATCAGTTACGCTATCGGCGTTGCCCAGCCCATATCTGTGCTTATCAATACCTATGAAACCGGTAAACTGTCTGATGAACAAATCCTTGAACTTGTCAAAAAATACTTTGATATGCGTCCCAAAGCCATCATCGATCAGCTTAATCTACTAAGACCCATCTACAAGCCGACCGCAACATTTGGCCACTTTGGACGCGACGAGTTACCCTGGGAAAAAACCGATAAGGCAGACAGTCTCAAGAAAGAGTTTGAGGCCGCCAAAAGAGCCTAATCTCACTTTATTTCATTTGTCTATTCTAAACATTTTTTCTTGTATTTGACGTTATTAATTGTGTTTGATTTCTATTACTTTTGTGGTTTTTTCTGTATAAAAACGCTAAAAAATTGGTGTATACTTTGAAAGGATAGTGAAGCAATTTTTGGTGAGCGATTAATGTTAAGAGTGGTTAGCGGCAGAAGAAGCATTTTTCTGTCCAATTTTTGGGTCTATGTTTTTCGCATTTGGGGCACATTAAGCCTTTTTCTCGTGTGATGGTACAGATTTCGCAGAAGAGTTCAAGGACTTTGGTTTTATTCTGTGGTTCTTTTATCAGTGATTGGACCATTTGGTCGATGCGGGCTAGAATTTCGGGGGTGTTTTCGATGGCTATGAGGTTTGTGCCTCTTTCTCTGCCGGCATAGCGGCTTATGGCGGATTGGGATAGGCCAAGGAGGGTGGCGGTTTGTTTTTCGTTGTAGCCGTGTTTTTCCATGATGGTTCGTGCCATTATGGCTTTGACGGCTGGTAGTACTGTTTTAACTCCGACTTCACATGGCAGTATCAAGTTTACACCCGAATATATTTTATTTTTGGGAGTAAATTATTTAAGTATGACGCTTGTCATAAATTATGACGCGTGTCAAGACGGGTTATCAGCTAACCAAACAGTTCACACTCCATCTTTGTCCCTTCCCCGTAATGGCATACGCCGGAAAGGAGACTAAGCAAAATGGGTAATGTCCTCCAACCAACCAGCAATTGCGAAAAACTAAATCTCACAACAATGCTAAAAACTCTCGACGCCGAATGCCGCAACTGCGCACCCACTTCACCGCTTGAATGCATAAATCACTGCCAAGCCTACAAACTAAAAAATGAACTCCGCAATCTCCGAACAGCCATGGATCAACCCAACTACATCAAAGAATTGTTTAACGTCCTAAAAAATGAGACCCGGCTCCACATATTATACGCTATAGTTAACAGCAGGTGTTCGGTCAGCCAGCTTCAGCAGGTACTCAAAAAAACCGGACACACCCACAGCCAAGACACCATAAACGAAGAGTACCTCCAGCCGCTGATGGCAGTAGGTTTAGCTAACGAATCTCGTGAAGAATACTATGCAACCCACTTCGGCGGACGTTTAACTGAAGTGCTGGGTGTCTTCCCCGATTTCGTAGATGTACTGCCGGCTCACTCAGAGTGTTATGAGGAAATGCTTCTACCGGTATTGCTTACGGGCCCCAAAACCCTCGAAAATATAGAAACTGTTCTCTCACCAAAAATTGCTTCCCGCATATTAAAACGCCTCCGGGAAGTTGGTTTGATAGAAACCCCTGAAGAACGTGACTATATCTTTTTCTTCAAATCTAAACGCGACCCAAACAAAGAAACCTTCAGCACTACTGAACGAAAAGTCTACGAAACCCTCCCCGCCGAAGGTATCTCTGCGGGTAAACTTGCCAAAGAAACAGGATTATCGATGAGGCTAATCTACAAGTATCTGCGGGGATTAAAAGGCAAAAAGCTGGTTTTCGTAAGAAAAACCCCCAAAGCTTACGGCTTAACCAGTAAGGGTGAACAGTTAGCCTCAGTGTTGCAACAACTTCAGTGGATAATTGACGAAACCTGGAACGGCTCACAGCAGATCTTTCGCAACAACAATACCTAACAGCCTTTTTTGCTTATCCACCGCCGGGTGAGCCGTGAAAAGGTGAGCCTTCCCAGAGAAACTCCCACCAGTCATCCTCCGTTATGGTTTCGCCATGCACAATTATGTCTAAAACTCTCTTTAAGATGGCATGATGCCGGCATTCATCTTCGAGGATGGCATTTAGGAGAAAAACCACTTTATCATTCTCTATCTCGGGGATTTTTTCTTTGAGAACTTTTATGAGTTCAGCTTCTATCGCGATGTGCTTCTCCACAAGAGCCCGCTGTTTATCAAGGTCTTCTTGGGCTAAGGCAGTAGGGGTACTAGACAGTAAGGTGACGGCTGAAGTGTAGAGATCAGCATGTTTCAAAGAATCTAACGAGACGCCTCTCAACACGCCTTCGACGGCAGGGTTTTTCATGCCGACAAGTGCTTTCTCCAAAGAATCCACGATTTCCTTCTCTACTGTTACCTGTTTTTTGAGAAAATCCACTATTTCCCTTTTTTTATCCTCTGCCATAAATAACTCTCCTACACAAATTGTTGTTAAAGCGGCTCATCAAGTTTTCGGAAATTTCCATTGAGCTTTCGCATCCTCGAATGTGACTTGGCGGCACACTTGGTAGGGTTTGATCAGGTATCTGTATCTTAAACGTTGCTTGGAGGACTCCCGCATCAATTTGGCGCTTCCACCCCCTGCGAATCGAGCATGGGGGCTATCTTCCTTTCAACTAACTGCACAACGTCTGTCGAAGAGCTTCTTGAAACTCAAAGGGCATCTTTGGCAGGTGTGTCCATAAACTTGCATTATATATAGATACACTCTATGTTGACGTGACTATGTGAGTGAATATAAACAAGGATTTTTCATAACCCCAAATGGGTTAGCAATTTAATTTTTGTTAACAGAAAATAGCGGTGCTATTTTTTACGTTTTTCGCCACCTTTTTTGCCGATTTTCCGATAATACTCTGGTCCTCGTTCAGCTGAAACTTTTTCTCCGCCTTTGCGGCCGATTTCTCGATAAAATTCAGTTCCCCTCTCTCGAGCAACTTTTTCGCCGCCTTTTTTGCCAGCTTCCTGCCGGGTCATCTTTTTTTTCTTTTCGCCTGTCAAAAAGTCACCTCCAAACAAAATATACTGTCTATGCTTCTAGCAGTAGAGGCCATATAGGATAGTGGGTTTCCGAAAAGCCACAAATAAAATTCTACCTATTCAAGCCTTGATTTGCTACTTAAAATAAAATGAGTTTACTTTGGTTAATTATTCTATTTTGCCTATCTCTTTTGTTATATCGATGGGTGAATTGTAAGTTTTATCTGGAAGTTTAGAAATCAAGTTCATAACGTCTTCGGGGGCATCTTTGCTTTGGGCGCTACTTATCATGTTCTTTTTATCCGCAGGATAACGCATACCTTTGAGATACTTTACTATGATGGCTGGACTGACATGTCCTGCTTTCCCGTTTCTGTTTGTGTACTGCCTTCTTGAGCCTCGCCCTTGTCCGATTCCTCTGCGCCGGGTAGCTGTTACTTGTTCACTCGTTGATTCCACCTCCAACATGGTTTTATATTGTGTTAAAAAAATAAAGAAAGGAACTGACTATGAGTTAATTTTATTCGTATTGTTTGCCTTCTTCGATGAGTCTTTTTACTTTTTGACCGCCTTTATGGCCAATTTCACTGTAAAATTCGGGACCGTGTGTTTTAGCAGTTTTTTCTCCTCCACGGCGACCTGCTTCTTCAACGGTCATTTTGCCTTTCCTTCTATCAGACAAACATTTCACCTCCTTTCAAGTACGCGTTAATTGTAAAAAACTAGTTATTTCCTTTCGTGTGCTTTTCCTTCCTGGATAAGCCTTCGGACTTTTTGCCCACCCTTATGTCCTATTTCCTCATAGAATTTCCTGCCATGAGTTTCTGCAGTTCTCCGCCCGCCTTTCTGTCCGCCTAAGCGTCCAGCTTCTTCAACACTCATCGTTCCCTTCTTTCGGTAATCAGCCAACATCTTCACCTCCTGTTAGAACCCCATCCCTCAAAGATGGGCTATTTTTCAAAAAGGAATGTTGAAGCTATTATTCCTCGTAACTTTTGCCTTCCTGAATCAGTTTCCTGACGCGCTGTCCGCCGAGGTGCCCTGCTTCTTCGAGGCTGGTTTTGCCTTCTGCTGCACGTGTGCCTTCATGTTGTTTGGCTCTTTGGGACCCGCCCTTGCTACCGATTGTACTGTAAAATTCGGGGCCGTGTGTTTCAGCGGTTCTTTCTCCTCCGAGACGCCCTGCTTCTTCAACGGTCATTTTGCCTCTTCTTTTGTCTTCACTCAAACATTTCACCTCCAAAAAAAGTTAAACAGTCGCTTTGTTTTTCTTCCAGTTGTCTAGCCCCAAACATTATTCTTAAACATATGTGGCTATTCATGTACAGCAACAGCAAAAATCCTGTTTCTAGTCTTTAGGGATATGTTTACAATAGACAAAAATGAAAAAACAAAATAACGGGTGTTGGTGTGCTATTTATTCTCGTGTTTTTTTCCTTCTTGGATGAGCTTTCGGACGCGTTCCCCTCCTTTTGGTCCGCCAATCCTTCCGCCTTTGCGTCCGATTTCGCTGTAGAATTCTTCTCCATGCGTTTCAGCTGTTTTCAATCCGCCTCTACGTCCTGCCTCTTCTACAGTCATTTTTCCTTTTCTTTCTTCCAAAAAAATTTCACCTCCATCTCAAAAATTAAAAGCTAGGTAGTGGAACAAAACATTGGAAACTCGCCGGGTCAGCGTGATTCATGTTCCTTTCCGGCTTGAATTAGGCGCCGAACTCTTTGACCGCCGCGGTGTCCTGCTTCTTCGAGACTGGTTTTACCTTCTGCTTCTTTTGTGCCTTCATGCTGTTTTGCCCGCTCAGAACCTCCTTTGCTACCTATTTCGCTGTAAAACTCTGGTCCTCGTTCAGCTGAAACTTTTTCTCCGCCTTTGCGTCCGATTTCTTCATAGAATTCCCGCCCATGTGTTGATGCTGTTTTTTGTCCGCCTTTCCTGCCTGCTTCAGCAACGGTCATTTTACCCTTTCTTGTTTCTTCAGTTCGTGTACTCAAAAAATTCACCTCCTAATATACTACGGAAAAGTAAACAAGAATAGAGCCGAATAACCGCTCATAAATATATGTTGTTGTCGCCTGGCAATAACAGATTATGCCTTACAGAAACCAGTTTACACAAGATCAGCTGATAAATTTAAGCATCTAAAAAGGCATGTATACGTTAACTTATATTTGTGTGGGACCTAAATAGTCCCGGGCATGCTGATGAAGATCCTCCTGATTAATCCTCCCCAGACCTTCTATCCAGGCTCTGAGTCGCCGGCAGGCAACTTGCCCATAGGCTTGATGTATATAGCTGCGGTGCTCCAAAACGCTGGTTATCAAGTGGAGATTTTAGATGCCTTTTTTATGGGCGATGGGTTTGAGCATACCGGAGAAATAGTCACCGTTGGCTTGTCCTTTGCTCAGATAGGGCAGGAAATCCAAACACGCAAGCCCGACATCGTCGGTATCGCTGGTCCTTTTACCAGCCAGATAGGTAATGCCCTCAAAACCAGCAGGGTTACCAAAGAAGTTGACCCAGCCATCTTAACCGTTGTAGGGGGCCCGCATGTGACTTTGGTGCCTAAAGAGTTTCTTGAGGAAGCCCAAACTGTTGATATAGCCGTCTGTGGCGAAGGCGAGTATGTCATGCTTGAAATTGCCAAGCGATATGAGGATAAAAAATCGCTTGGCGAAATTAAAGGTCTCGCTTATCGCCAAAACGGCAGTGTTATCGTAAACTCTCCTTATCCCTTCATGACTAATCTAGATGAACTGCCCTACCCCGCTTACAATTTAGTCGATATGGCGCAGTATCTCAACCCTAAACACATCGGATACCGTAGCTTCCAAAACCGAGCAATATCTATGGTAACCAGCCGCGGTTGCCCGTTTAATTGTTGTTTTTGCGCTGTGCATCTCCATATGGGGCAGGGTTTTCGTGCTCACTCCGCAGCCTACGTCTTAGATCATATACAATATGTCGTGGACAAATATGGGGTGAAAAACATCTTTTTCGAAGATGACAACCTCACTTTAGATCTTAAACGCTTTGAAGCCATCTGTGATGGTTTAATTGAGCGGAAAATAAGAATCGGCTGGGAAACCCCAAACGGCGTCAGAGCAGACTGCCTCAATATAACATTACTCAAAAAAATGAAGAAATCAGGCGCTAAGAGCATCTTTATAGGTGTAGAATCTGGAGACCAACAAATCCTCGATAATGTGATCTGCAAAAGCCTTGATCTCAATCGTGTGGTTGAATTTGCCAAGAACGCTAAAGCAATTGGATTAAAAACCGGCGCCTTCTACATCATTGGATTCCCCGGAGAAACAAAGGAAAATATGTGGCGCACCGTCGATTTTGCGCTTGAGTTGAAGCGGAAATACGATGTTGGGATGCATCTGTTTATGGCTACGCCCTCTTATGGTACCCACCTCTATGAAGATTGCAAAGCCAAAGGATACATTGATGCGGATTTGTCGTGGAATGCTTTTGCGCAGGCCCGCCAGCCCAGCGGCATGTCTCTTATCACCACTCCAGATTTTACTCCTGCAGACATTAAGGAAATAGCGGCTGAGGCCCTTGCCCAGTATAAGCAGCTCTCACTCCTAAATCACATCAAAAACCCAAAGAAGGCTCTGGGAACCGCTTTTGACCAACCGCAACTTATCCTAAAGTACCTTAAGAGCCTGACTAAATAGTTAATTTTGATTTGTTTCATCACAGCACATATTTAGAACACCATATAGAAAACGTTGTGGATATGTGGAAAATGCCAAGATTTATATTGTTATATACGACACAGATTATGTGGGAATTTGTAAAATGAAGCGATATGAAGCAGTCGCCTGCCTCAAAGAAATCAACAGCGCTTGCAGGCAGATATCACCTGACGCTGTCACACTCATTAATTCTCCAGCAAACGACCCGCTTTCCACCGGTTACCAAGTTCATATTCACCTCAATATAGATGACGAAACAAAAAACCAAATACAAACCATCGCCCAAACACACCAACTAGTCACCAAAGAAGAAAAAGACAAAGTCGTTATCTACCAGCCTAAACCCGTCACCAAAACCGTAGCAGTGATATGCAGACAGGCAGTTGAATAGCTACTCAGCATTCAAACATCCACTAAATGAAACGCATGCGTTTTAGTTCATGGGGTTTTTGGTAGTTTATAGTACGTTAAGTGATAAGACGGGTCCGGAGCGATGCCTAGGCGATACCGCCTTCGTGGAAATAATAGTTCTCCTCTTTTTTAGGACCAAAACTCCGCACCCCGCCCTTCTCAAGCTGACTTCGGAGTTCCGCGGCGTATTCTTTGGTGATTTCGCCCTTATTCTGCAGATAAGCAATAATTTCCTCAGCCTGCTCTGTGGTATCACATCGCCGCAGAAAATCCACTGCCTGCGGGTTAAAATGGCGTAGTTTATCCGGCATAGGAGTGCGTTGCGGCAACTTTTTTTCATGTTGATGGGTTTCTGTGCATTCGCTAATTTCATTTTCAGCTTCAGTTGCGTTTTCTCGAATTCCATCGATGGAAACGCTGTTTTCTCCCCCTTCTTCGAGTTCACGGTAGAGATTGGGGAACATTTTTTTGATGTCTTTTTTACTCACAGCCATAGGAATCAATTTACACATAAACTATCTAAACGAGGTTTATGTGCTTTTTTGATGAAAACACCGCATAACCCAAGATTTAGGTCAGAGCAAAAATGGATATCCAAGTCTTACAACTTGGGTTCGCTTCTTATTGTCTTTTGCCACATAAACAAACAGCAACTTGATGCCCAGCCCATAAAAGCCAATAGCAGATCATCATCGTTTAAGGATCGTTTCATAGAGCTCCACAGTTTTCTCAGCAATTTTGCTCCAAGTGAACTCTGACAAGACACGCTTTCTGCCATTTTTACCTAGCTTCTTTGCCCAATTCACCGACTCGAGGGCGCTGGTGACGCCCCATGCAATGTCACTTGGATTGTAAGGGTCAATATGATAGCCGCATTGTTCGGGTCCGCAACAGATGACGATTTCTCGCATACCGCTCACACCGGCCGCTCCTACGACGACGGGTTTTTCCATACTCATGGCTTCCAAAGCAACGATACCAAATGGTTCATAGAAACTTGGGAACACCGCGATATCGCACGCCGCATAGTGGAGAATTCGTTCTTCCTCAGGGATAAAGTCGAAGCAAAATTTAACATAATTACCCATTTTAGTTATTTGAGTTAGGTTGGTGAGGTACTCTTGGAGGTCGCCGACACCGACGATGACCAGTTTAGCTTTGGGTATCTTGGATAGTATGTGGGGCATGGATAGGATGAGTTTGTCTACGCCTTTCACACCGACTAGTCTGCCTATGAAGAGTATCATGGTTTCGTCGTCTTTGATGTCGTATTTGGCGCGTATCCGTTGAATATCCTCTTTAGCAATGTTTTCCGGATTATACTTCTGTGGGTCAACACCGTTATAGCTGACTTGAATTTTCTCCCTTGGAAAACCCAATCCGATAAGTTCGTCTTTCATGGCATAGGAAACTGTGACAACCATATCTGCCATCTTGCCGGCACGCAGTTCGATGTTGCTGACTACGCCTGAGCCGGTACCCATGGTGCGGCCTTTCTCGGTGGAATGTACATGAAAAGCAAACGGTAAACCTGTTTCACGTTTAACGGTTACACCACCCATAGCTGAGAGCCAGTCGTGAGCAACTACAACGTCATATTTCATGCCTTCATGTTTAATTAGTTCGTTGATGAGTTTGGCTGCGGAGAGATAATTGTAAACCATGAGTTTGCCAAAGAGCTGTTGTCCGCGTCCCCATTTTTTGATGTCCTCAGATATGACATCTGGAAGTGAATCGGAGATATCGATGTGGAGGGGGCGATGGATTTCTATGCCGCGCCAGATTTCGCGGGTTGGCATGGAACCGGCATCATCATTCATGGTGAAGACTGTTACGTCGTGATCGTTTAGGACGAATTTGCGGGTGATTTCAGCGGCATAGGTGCCGAGTCCGCCGACGATTTTTGGGGGGTATTCGTAGACAAAGACAGCAATTTTCATGCGTTCAAGTCACCGTCACTTGTAGGAGTAAGAAAATCTGTATACTAAAACTTTACCCATCCCGCTGGCACTTAACCCCGGTAATCTCCTGTACCATTGTGGGTTGTGAGGAAAAGTTTGATTAGACTGGAACCATATAGTCATAGAGGCAAGTGTTCTGTATGAGTTTGCCACCCGCTAAACAGGAAATACTGGAATCAATGCTTCTAAGCGAAAAACCGCAGAAAGCCATGGATATCGCTAAAGATGCCGAAAAAGAGTTTCAGCCGGTCATGATGCATCTCTTAGGACTCCAGCGCATGGGCTATGTGGGCTTACCCGAAAAAGGCCTCTATGCCATAACTGAGAACGGCAAACGCGTACTGGGCATACCGGAAATCACCAAAGAGAAAGCCCTTGCTATACTCTCCTATGCACCACACGATAAAGCCTTCAACTTTTATGCAACGGTTGATAAACCGCTAAGTATTCATGCTCATAATCTGCGGGATTTCACTACAAAACTCGAAAAAGTCGACATCAGCTCGCTTGAATTTCACCTTAAACGCGGTGACTTCGAAGCGTGGTTTAAGGGTTTAGGTGACGAAGAGCTTGCTAAAAAATCAATCCTGCTTAAACAAAAAAACCTCCCCGGCGAGGAACTACGCAAAAAACTGCAATCTATCACAAAACAACGATATCTGGAGCTTTCTAAACTCGCAGGTGTGCCTGTCCCAACCGAATAGCCCCTTTCATTAATTAGATCAGCAAAATAACCGTTTATTGAGGCAATCGACTAAAAGAAGAAAATAAAATAAACTGAAAAAAGGTTTAGGTTATGTGGCTGTAGACTGGGTGTCCTTTGAATTTGAGATTGGTTTCTGACCATTCAAGGGTTCCACTGGGCAACCGGGTGCAGATAGATTTAACGATTGCGCCGGTTGGAGTGAATCTGACGCCGTCGAGTAATTCGCCTTTGGTGATGCCCGATGCTGCAAATATCATCTCGTTGCCCTTTGCCAATTCGTCTTCAGTGTAAGTTTTGTTAATGTCAACGCCTGCAGCCTCCAGTCTATTGAGCCTGTTGGCATCGTCTTTTCTGTCACGCCAAACCTTAACCAACATCGTGCCACCTAAGCATTTCACTGCGGTTGCCGCTATGGTTGCTTCCGCTCCCGCTCCTGCACCTATTAGTAAATCGATGCCTGAGTTGGGCAGGCAGGTAACGATGGATCCGGCAATGTCACCGTCGGTTATCAAAATAAGCCGTACCCCCAGCTTTCTGAGCCGTTCAAGCAGACTCTGATGACGCTCCCGTTCTAGCATAATCACCGTAAAGTTGGAAAGATCTAGTCCCTTCTGTTTTGCGACAGTTTGCACGATTTCTTCAAAAGTCATATCCGCGGACAATTTACCTTTGGATTGGCCGTCGGTGGCTATTTTGAAATAATAGCCATCATCAGGCAACACCTGAAGACAACCTGCTGGAGCGCAGGCTAAGGCGGAGATAGCGTCTTTTTTACCCTTTGAGGTGGCAGTTGTGCCGTCAACTTGGTCGATGACAAATTCAACTTTGGGTCCGTTGCCGGTGCCGACTTTTTCTTTGTAGCTAAAGGCAGGGGCATTATCTTTGGGGCCTTCACAACAGATAACTTCACCGTCCACCTCCGTTTGGTTGAGGACGGCTCTGGAAAAATCCAGAGCAATTTGGTCTACCTTGTCAGAATCGCCTTTGCCTATGTGTAGTGCAGCTCCGACTGCTCCGGCGGTGGTTATTCGTGTCAGGGATGGAGACAACGATCTTAGCGATGTCATGTCTATCACTTTTTCCTCTCATTTTGCCATAAATCTACGAATTCAATGTAGTTCTGAGCAATTTTTTCAGCCGCTTGTTTCTCATCAAGTTTTCCTGCTTTAAATTCAACTAATGGATCCCAAAAGATAGTTCGTCCGACTGCAAAGCCGATGATGCCCGGAATTGTTGCACCGACTTTGAGCCATTCTTGAACTTTCTCTTTGGATTCACCGCGTCCCAGGGTGATAACACCTGCCTTGCGTCCGCCACTTTGGGCTTGTGCAACAACATTTTTGGCAGATTCCGGTTTCTCAACACCTTCGAGTTTCCAAATCGCCGGTTCGACTCCGCCGTCTTGAATCTGCTTTATACTCTCAACCATAAGCTGAGGGCGCAATTCGGTGTCATACTTTTCTTTGGAGCCACCCAACTTAGCCAGTTGCAGAGGAGTTGCTGGGACGATGAGTTCAAAGAGAAACGGCCGCTTGGTTTCTGCAAGATAGTCACTGAGTTTTTTGAGCCGCTGTAGTTGCCGATGATTGAGAGCCAAATCACTCTCAGGGTTGTAGCGTACCAACACTTTGAGAAACGTAGGGCTAAAGTTCTCGATGTGTTCACTGAATTGATCGCCATACTCAAAATCAAACTCATCCTGCCCAGATTTTTCCGCCGGCATAGCGAATTGGAAGCCATTCTGCTTGGCTTCCCGAAGAATGTCCGAACCGAACTCTTCATCAACCAATAAACCCGCGATTTCTTTAGGTACCTTCATTTGGAGCGCCAGTTTGAAACCTTCAAAAATTATCTGTTTGGCCTCTTGGATGCCTCTTTTCTCTTCAGCTGTTGGGGGGCGGCCTTTAATTCCGAATAATTTTTCAATAAAAGATGCACGATGATCAAACGCTAGAATCAACAAGTCATTCTTTGACCAATCAGTCATGTGTTCACCGTACTTTTATCTGTTTTTTCTCCAATAAATGCCTTATTACTTATCCGCTTTATTTCGGATAACAGGGATTGGGGAAAATATGAAATACAAAGCATACATATTAACCCTAAGGTCTAAAGCATGACTGAACTGCGGGTTGTCACCGTTAAGCTACCTGAAGAAATATACCAAGAAATTGCTCTGCGCATTCCAGAAGGCGACCGAAGTATATTTATCCGAGACGCTATAGCCGAGAAACTACAAACAACGCCCAAACCAGACAAACTCTTAGCCCTCGAACAACGCATGACGCAACTAGAAGAACATTTTGGCCAAATCAAAAAATACCTATCCGACCTTGAAATTCTCACTTTCAAACATGGCAAAATCAACCCCTACCAATACGCCCAAGACGACATCGACCGAAAAATCATCGAATACCTCCTAAACTACAAATCCGCCACCACACCAGAAATAGCCGATTACCTCAAAACCAACCGGTGGCTGGTGCTAAACAGACTGCAGAAAATCGAAAAAAACAGCAAAAGGCAAGCGGGAAAATCCATCATTGAATACTATGCGGGGGAACGTTCGGGAAAGAAGAAGGCATGGTGGCTTGACGAAGAATTAATCCAAGAATAACGGTGGTTAGCTTTAAATTATCTGTGTTTGTTTGCTTGTTTGTGGGCTCGTAGTCTAGCACGGATAAGGCATCGGCCTCCGGAGCCGGGAATCCTGGGTTCAAATCCCAGCGGGCCCGCCACTCCAACAAATTATCCTGTCCAACCCCTTTCCTTCTAGTTGTCGGTTCTTTCGGGGTCTGTTGTTCTTGGACTAGAACAAATTGTTCTATCATCAGAGCTAATAAGTACCTAATCTACACTATCTAGTGGTGAAACGTATGGACTTTAATCTGAAGCTCGTTGCAGTTGCTGTTTTGGCTTTTGATGGCTGGAACCGTATTTGCTGCGCCTTTGTTTATGATGGATGTTCCTCCCTTTCCAAGGATTCCTGAAGGTCCCAAAGCATACTTTAACATAGACATGGTGTATGCTGACCTTAGCGTAAGTGAGGTGGACGATGCTGAGCTAATGGTTGCTTATACAATCGTTGCCAATATTACCAACCTCTCTGGCAGGGAAGGGCACCTCTATGAAACAGGGTTTGCAGGAGCCCAGCACGTAGAACAACTGGATTCAGCATTGGGCGGAATGTACATAAGCCGTGCCCTATTTGACTCTCCCCAATACTTTAGGGCGTTTGGTAGAGGCGGGGTGGTTGAGGGTGTCTATCTCGATGATACTTGGCTTGCTGAAACTTGGATACCCGGCACCGATTATCCCTCTAATCTAATAACGGTATTAAACACCGACTATGATGAGCAAAATGCCGTTTTATCTGTTATCCCCCAAATATCCCCTGTTACCCTGGAAACAGGCACTTGGATAGAAGGTGTTCCCGTTGTAGTAACTGTTGGTTTCGGTCTCTTACAAATAAGTGGTTGCTGGTTTCTGTTTTATATAGCGTTTTTATAGCGAAAGAATATGGTTAACGCTGGATTTTGAAGATGACATATCGATCGTTTGAGTAGATGAGTTGCAGTATTTTGCTGTGGATGATTTGTGTGTCAAGCTGGTTTCGGTCGTAGACGATGAAGCCTATGTTATTTTCGCGGATGTAGTCGCTGTAGTCTCGTGTCATTACTGTAAACTCTGCAGTTGGGTAGTTAAACAGGTCTTTCAAGTTGTCAGGTGTAAGTTGTGGGAAACTATCCTTTGAGAGAGTTAATATCTGATAGGAACACTTGGCTGTCTGGTTAATGCCGACATCGCTAAAAGAATACTGAAATCGTACAGCATCAATCTGACGGTTAGCTAAGGCCCCAATGTTTCCCCATTCGGGGCGATCCGTAAAGTTAAACGCATACGCAATGTTGTTTTGGTTGTCATAGATGCCTAAATAGCCGTCTTTGAGGTCTGTGTTTAAAAAGCCAGCAACTGCCCAGTCAGCTTGAGGATTGTTGGTTTCCGGCTTGGTTACTCTGATGGGATCGGCGTCCCATGGGTTAACCCAATCCATCGCTTGGGGAATCTGCACTTTGTCAAAGGTGAAGCGGAGATCAAAGAAGGTGCTCAGATACAGTGTGACATTAGATACGCTGCTCATCAGTGGCGTAACCGTCCAAAAAACATCCCAGGCGTAGGTGCTGTTTTGGGACTGCACGGTTTTGGTCACTGTAAAGTTTTCGTTAGAGTAGATAAAGTTGATTTTTTTGGTGTCACTTTGGCTTTCAAAAGTGATCTGTTTGCCTAAAGCAGACAGGGGAAGTTGCTGCTTTGTGCCGTCTTGGGTGAAATACAAAAAATCACCGTTTGCCGAGGAATACGCTACGCGGTTCCAAACGTGATCTATGGTAACATAGTTTTCGTCTGAGATGTCTCCCTTTGCTCCATAAGCTTTTAGCAGAGTCTGCGGATGCTCCATCTCATAAGACAGAGTTAAAACGGATTCAGCAATCAGGTTTCTCTCGATAATGGGATTAGTTTGGGCGATCACAGATTTATCGGAGAACACCTGAAACCAAAACCCCGGAACCTCTGTAACAACTACTGACGCGTTCTCGGGATAGTTGTCTTTGAGCCAGATGCCTGCATCGTAGGCTTTTATATCCGAGGTGGAGTAGAATGTGCCGGCCTCCATTATTTTTCCATAAACCACCTCTGAACGGACACCAACCGCTAAACACATTGCTATGATTAAAACAACCGAAACCGCTCTAACCCATGTTTTGCGGAAACTAGCTCGATGTCTGGTATAGAAATCTACGAATTTCTGCGCAACAAATGCAATGGTAACTGCAGCAAAAATAACCATAGGCGGCATCAAGTAATAGATGAACCACTGGAAAGGCAGATACAAACCCAACAGATGAGATTCCGCTAGTATAAACGGAATAATCAACGCGGAAATTAAAACTATAAAAAACGCCATTCGCTTGACGGCTTTGAGCTGTTTATAGGCAAAATAAACACCGGCTATAGTTAAGAGTGATATGAAGCCAAAGTTGACGATAAACGAGTTTAGAGTAGTGGCGCCTATTTGGTAGGCATAGGCTTTTTGACTAAAAAACAGGTGTTCAAACATTACGCCGATATAGCCTATCATGGCACCGAGATAGTAGAGGACAAAGACTATACCTCCGCCAAAAACCAGCGCCGCCAAGACTTTAAGAGATGCACCCCGGGACTTTATAAGCATATAAATCAAAATCGGCAATAGAATCAACACAGCCAAAAAAGTCGCCAGCTGATGAGCCAGCACAACCGAGAGCGCGGCAAAAAAGGTCACTATTAGGTATCTGAATTTTTCAACCGACAACGGCAGATACAGCAAAAGAAGCATCAAAAATGCTATGCCCAAAACACTTGTACTGCCGCCCCATTGATTGAGTTCAAATACTGGAAAACAAAACAGCAACAAAACTGAAGCGATGGCACCGATTTTTTTGGTGAAAACCTTGGATGCCAGTAGATAAACAGCCATAACCATGAGCCAGTTAACAATGATGGTTAGAACCTTAACAAGAAAGATGAGTTGCCCAATGTCACTGGCGCCGCTAAGAGATATAAGCATGGCAAGCGCGATTTGGTAGAGTGGCGGAGTCCAGCCTAGGTTGCCTAGTGGTATCTGCCCGGTGTCTAGAAATATGCGGGATTTCTCGAGATGCACCGCCGGATCGTTGCCTAAAATCACCCCGTTCATCGACAAAACAGTATAGAAGAGGATTAGAATAACTGCTGAGAAAACAGCTATAAAAGCAACTTCGAGCTTCTTTTTATCTTTCAGCATGGTATGGATCAATGCAGATAGGTTCAATATCGCCCGGAATCCCCATTTACTCTAAAGACTGAAACTTCTTCGTTAATAAACACAAGGTTAAACAGGGGGTCAAGGCGGAACTTGGGCATAATTTCAGCTTCAGCAGTATCGCTGAGGCGACAGATAACATATGAGATGTTTCTTGTTTGGAGCTCAGAGCGATAGTCAAAGTTGGTCCAACCGTAGTCCTTTTCCATCGGTTGCAATGCAGTGACTAAATTATCGATAACTATTTGGATAAATGCCCTGTTTATAGATGCTGGGTTAGTGTAGAGACTTGGTTTGTTTGATGTGGAATACGCCCCTGTCAGCATCTGAATTTCCCCTTGAGGCTGGTCATCTAGAAAATAAGTTAACTCTATACCCTTGACGACTTTAGGGGCGCCATCTTCGATAAGATCTACGTTTTCGGGGATGGTGTTGAAGATTAATTGTCCGAAAGATTTGGTTCCTGTCTCAACTAGGGCAATTGTAGCTTTATTGTTATAGTGCACTTGGAAGCCTGTGGTTTCTATGTTGATATGCACCCGGTTAAAGACTACCCCTGAATGTAGACTGGTTAGCGTTGAGGTTAAATTGACGAACCGGACGTTTCGATAAACCGTTGATGAAAACGTGTAGTTGAAGTCGTCATTGCCTCGTACAACGGTTATTTTGGCCTGCTGGGCATCATTTTCTATCAGCATATCTTTCACGGTGAGTTCAGCTAAACTAACGACTGGTTGGCTGCGGCCATTGATTTGATACTCAATCTTTGTGTTTTCGCTGTTAAAGTTGAAAAATGAGTAGGGATAATAGGTCCAGTTCTGTTTAACTAAAATCTCTGGGTTATGACGTGCAATGTATCCGCCGTCATCGCGAACTTGGATATAGCCGTTGTCGATTACATAATCGGTGTCAAGGAGGGTTCGGGCAAACATTGCGTTGTCGACTTCACGGTTAACAGTTAGGTACTGTGGGTCAACAGCGCTCAACGTGGGTCTTAGTGCAAATCCACTAAACCACCAGCCATACCATGCATCAGCAACAAACACGGCGTTAGATGGTGTGTTTGTTTTTGCCCACTGTATGGCATCCCAGCCGGGCGGAGTCATGGCTTGATAGAAATTTTGGATAGTATGCCCCACTTCAAGGGTGGGCGTCATAAAGATTGGGAGTGTTGTGAATGAGAAAAGCAAAAAGAATAGTATGAAAATTGAGTAGAGCCGCTTTGAAGTCAGGACGGTAGCGATACGTTTTAGGCTTGGTTGCCAAGCGGCGCTTAGGCGCGTGTTTATTTCTTTGGCAAAAAAGGTTGAGCCATAATCAATCAGCACCGCTATAAACACTAATATGGGCAGGATGAGAAAATACATGAAACGATTATAGTCGACAGGGATCCCTACCAGGTAGCTTTGAGTTAAAATCAGGGGAAGAAATACCCACATGGAAAGAAAGAATGCCGGCAGGGTGAGTGTTTTATTGTAGAATTTTTTGGAGAATACAAAAAAGGCGATAAAGACGCCAAAGAGCGGTAGAACAATCTCTAATGGGAGTACCCGTGCTGACAGAGTTGCTCCCGTAATCTCACTTGAACCATACTCGCTTAGGTATGTCGGAACTGCCTGAACCAAGAAAGGTAAAACAAGAACCGCTCCAAGAGCTATTGATTGTAGCCAGTACAGCACGGTTTTTCTTGAAACATCAAAATTTTTGGGGAAAAGCAAAATGAAGAGCGCTACCGCGACGGTTATACCTCCAAACATGGCGGCGCTTAGAGAATGCGTTAAGAACAGCGATGCCGCCAAGATGGAGGTAGAAACCAAAAACGGCACCCCCGAGAATCGGTCTTTTTGTATGTAGAGATAAAATGTTAGAGGAATCAGCATCAGGGTTATAATGTTGGGGTACCCTGCCCAGAGTAGCATTTCAAGATCAAATCGGGAAATCGCCATTAAAAAAGCCACGATAAACGCTGCGGGGGTAGACCAAACTTTTCGGGTTATCAGAAAGGAGCATACCACGGTAAGGGAGGAGAAAAGACATACGACTGTTGCCTGTGCTATATATTCGGGTAGTCCTGTGAACATCATTACGCCTGCGGTGAAGATATGGTAGCCGGGGAAAGTCAATGAGACGCCGCCTCCTATATGGTAATAGTTGTAGAGGAAATCAGTAGGTCCAGAGTTGGTGATGGAGTAAATTACACTGTTGTGTAGTCCGATGTCGGCGCCCGGCGGAAACCCTGCCCAGAGCATCAAAAGCATACGGTACACAAACGAGAAAGCAAAGATAGCCCATAGCAAGAGATATGTTCTGGTCGATCGTAGCATTTACTTTACCGCTTAATATACGTCGTTTGATTTGTTAGTAAAAGGTTAAATATGGATTTCGAGTATAAAAAGCCCAGAGTATACAAACAGGAAAAAGGTGTTTAATATGTCGTGGCTTAAATCTATGATGGAAAAAGAACCACCAGAACCAGAGAATCCCTTAGGTATAGTCGTTATCGGCAACATCGAACCAGACATGCATGACACAGCAAAAGAAGCAGTCCGCCGCACCCTAAAACGCGCAGGCTTCAAAACAATCGACGTCGGAAAAAGCGTTGCTCCCCAAGTATTTATCGACAAAATAAAAGAAAACAATGCTAACCTCATCGCGCTCTCAGTCAACACTGTTCCAGCAAAGAACAACCTCGCAAAACTTGACGAACTCCTCAAGGCAGCAGGTCTCAAAGACAAAGTCGGCATAATCATGGGCGGCGCAGCTGTCAAGAAAGAAGACGCAGATGAATTCGGCGCGCTCTTTGGCAAAAACAAAGAAGAAGCTCCAGAACTCGCAAAAAAAGCAATCAAGACATAATCTAAGAAGTGGTATAGATGTCCTTTATATTCAATACTCCACAAAAAACATACGAGATCGGGAACGCCAAGATTGGCGGTCAACCAGGTGAGAACCCGACATTTCTGATCGCTTCTATCTTTTGGTTAGGTCAAAAGATGGTGTTGGATGCTAACAAGGGCATCTTCGACCAGAAAGCTGCTGAGAACCTCATCAACACAATACAGACCCAAAGTGATATCACCGGAGTAAAGTTTGCATTAGACATCGTCGGCACAACTGAACTTGCATTTGAGAAGTACATTGACTTCGTCCCCTCACATACCGATGCTCCACTTATGCTTGATGCCATGAGTCCAAGGACCCGTATAGCTGCCGCTAACTTAGCAAAAAAGATGGGCCTAACAGATAGATGCATCTACAACTCTATCTATAAAGGTGTGACCGATGCTGAACTTGCAAACCTCAAAGAAAGCGGTATTGCAATGTCGATTGTTCTAGCAGACGACCCCAAAGACACAACCCTTGAAGGCAAAATGAACGTTCTCGTTGAAGCCTTAGAATTAGCTGAGAAAGGCGGTATTACCAAACCACTCGTCGACACAGCCGTTCCCGCATTCGAACCAGACATGGGCACATCCGTTAGAGCCATACCTATCATGAAAGAAAAGTATGGTCACCCTGTAGGTCTAGGTAGCGGAAACCTTGTCACAACCATGGGCTGGGTCAAATCAAGCTTTGAAAAAGAATACCGTAAAGGAACCGTCTGTTCAACTAATACCATCATGCAAATGGCAGGCGCAAACTGGCTCATGACCGGACCAATCGAACAAGCCCAATGGGTCTTCCCAGCAGTAGCAATCACCGACGCATACCTTGCATCCATAGGTGCAGACTTAGGTACAAGACCAACTGACGAAACCCATCCAATCTACAAGGCTTTCATGTAAACTTTCCTTTCCTATTTTTATTTTTTTAAAGAGTGCTCAACCTGAAACCCCTCAACTGGCTCTCAATAATCCTCCTCATCACAGCTCTAACCCTGCTTGTAACCTATCTTCTTCCTGTCCCAAGCAACGGAGAATTCTCTTATGCCTTAATTCCACGCTACATCTTTAGTTTCATATTCATTACTTTTATACCCGGCTACTGTCTGGTCAAAATACTGTTTATTGGTAAAAACAGGCTTGACGTCATTGAAGAGCTAGTTTTGTCAGTTGCGTTAAGCTTTGGGTTAACCGGAATACTGGGTCTGTTCCTTGGGCTCTCTCCCATCGGAATTAATTTCACCTCTATAACGGTTTCCTTAAGCATCTTGGTGCTGGTGCTCGCAACCGTTGCGTTTATCCGAAAACTACGAGAGTCGGATGTGCAGAGCCCTCAACAGATAAGCCGCTGAAGTTTTCACTGCTGATCTCCCATACGTTCCGCCTTTCCGCATCATATGCAACACATAGCCAGGCCGCAAATAAAACTGCTGGTAGGCCTTATAGCGGAGTTGGGCCAGTTTTTCCATGCTCATTGTGGGGGTTTCAAAGATTGGTCCTGCAGTATCATACTTATCAAAATCTGTTACTCGTAGCCAACCGTTTTCAACAACTTGTTCATACATTGGTGTTCCTGGGTAAGGTGTGGCTAAGTAGAAGCCGACATCTTCAGGATTTAATTGTTGAACAAAACGGATGGTTTGTTTAGCGGTCTGTTCGGTTTCTCCTGGAAAACCTAAAACCACGTTGGCGATGGTCATTAATCCAACTTCGTGGGCGGTTTTGTAGGCTTGGCGGGTTTGCTCTAGTTTTATGCTTTTGTTCATGGCACTTAAAACTGTTTCAGATCCGGATTCGACCCCCATCCACACCGCGATGCAACCTGCATCTTTCATGGTTTTTAAAAGTTCCCGATCAACCATGTCCACACGGGTGCCGCAGTCCCAAATGAGTCTAAGCTTTCGATCCTGCAATTCTTTGCAGATTTGAAGTACCCGACTGCGGTCTACGCTAAAAGCGTCATCATAAAAAGTGACCTGGTTTACGTCATATTTTTCATGCACAAACTGCATTTCGTCAACTACATTTTTTGCGCTACGCCACCGGTACCCTCTGCCAAACATACGCACCGTACTGCAGAAGTCACACCAGTAAACACATCCTCGGCTGCTGACCAATGGGATGAGGAGTTTACCATTGTGCTTGAGGCTATCCAGTGGCATCAGATGATGAGCAGGGAAGGGTATGCTGTCGAGATCTTTAATGTATGGCCGATCTGGATTGCGACAAATTTTATCACCGTTGCGATAGGTAATACCTAAAACATCTGACAGATCATGATGGTTTTCAAGTTTTTCAACAAGATCAACAAGGGTCTCTTCCCCTTCCCCCCGGACGATGATATCCACAGCCGCATACTCTTTGAGGGCATTCTCATCCCAAAACGTTCCATGACTTCCCCCAATGGCTGTGATGGCAGTTGGCTGAGCCTCTTTGGCGATGGTAAGGATATGCATAGCGGATTTATAGAGTAATGTCGTGCTAGTTGCGCCTATAAAGTCTGAGGATGTTTGAGTGATGCGATCGCGGAAAGCGTCGTAGGTGAGTTTTTCAGCTTGACAGTCGATGATTTTGACTTGGTGGCCTGCTTTTTCGGCCATTGCAGCGAGATATCCCAGTCCTAGCGGTATGAAGGGTGGGTGTGAATGCACACTGGGTGGATATGGCGGGTTAACTAGCGTTATTTTCATGCCGGTTGCCTGCGGATGATTTCTATGTTGGAGGACATATAATGCTTTCTTAAAAAGTCAGCAAACACCATACTGACTTTTTAGAGGCATAATTATCTTTTTGTCCAATAAAGACGATTTATATAGTCTGTATTTAGAAAAAGGGTCCATGAAAACCTTCCCTGCAGGGAAAGAGAATGTGACTGGTGAGTTGCCTTCGTTTTTGGTACAACCTGAACGTGTGTAAACATTTGGGAATTAGCGAAATGAAGATTCATATAGAAAGGAATCTTCCTCTTTTACATTAAAACATGGACTGCTATGTTTCGGGGCAGTCTGTATCTGGTGATACACACAGGCGATATACAACTATGTGTCCAAGACTCGTTTAGTTAAACATTTTTTGTCGAGTTATACCTCTGTTTTAGCGGTATCTCTTGCGGTTGCAGTTCTTGACCTATAGTATAGCGTAACATCTAAAACCTTATTCTGTTGTGTGCTGATAGGTTGGCAAATTTGAATTGCCCCATGACAAATATGTGAGCATTTAGATGTTACAACATACTAGCTTGATTGTCAACCTGCTGACTAAGGCATAGTTTTATATTCTTGAAGCATTGCCATATTTTTTAAAAAAATGTGAGAATAGAACATGCAAACACACCAAAATAAAATAGTGTTAACTTTGATTTTGGCTTTATTAATAACCGCAATGATGCCGCTATTAACAACTATCGAAGCACACACACCACCCTATCAGATAACATCGTATGCTAAAATTACAGTTCAGCCTGAAGTCATAGGCGTCGGTCAATCAGCTATGGGTTATGCTTTCCTTGGTAATGCGCCTCTTCCCGGTTCAACAATGAACAATCAGTACAGATTCCGTAACTACACCGTATGGATTACCGACCCTGAGGGCAAAGTAACAACCCTTCACTGGGACATAGTTGACGACACAACTGGTTGCCAAATGTTCAGATTTACCCCTGAATTAGCAGGTCAATACAACGTTACCTTCACTTTTGGCGGAATGACTGTGACTTCTGCTGACACAGACACCGCAGCAAACATCGGTGATGTCTATCTGCCAAGCACTGCAACATGCACATTCTATGTTCAGGACGAACCAATCTCTAATTTTCCTGATAGCTATCCCCTTCCAACTGAATACTGGACCCGCCCAATCTACGGCGAAAACCCTGGCTGGTTCACGATATCATCTAACTGGCTAGGAACCGGTGCACCCGTAAATTCAAAGACAGGCTATGGCACAATATCTGGCACAGGAGCACAATCAGCGATTCAGAGATATCCTGGTGACGCCGTCGGTCCCAAGACAGGACACGTCATGTGGACTAAACCCCTTCAGTCTGGCGGCGTTGTAGGTGGCGATAACTATGAAGTTGAAGGTCAAACCTTCTTTGAAGGTTCAGCATACATCAATAGATTCCAAAACCCCATAATCGTAGCTGGAATGCTGATTTATAGAGAACCCCTCAACTTTGCAAGTGCGGGTGGCGGAGATACAGTCTGTGTTGATCTGTCCACTGGTGAAGAGATCTGGAGAAGCACCACAATGCCAGTACTTTCATTTGCTTACATGCCCGACATGCAAAACCCAAACCAACATGGAGTATTCCCACCATTGCTTGCCACAAGCAACTGGGGCCAAGTCTTCGACGCATACACAGGCTATAGAATGTTCAACGTTACCAACGTTCCCACTGGTACACTAGTACAAGGACCCAATGGTGAACACATAAGATACACCTTCTTCAATAATGGTACAAACCAAAGTCCAGACTGGTACTTGTGTATATGGAATTCCACTTTGATGTGGGGCGGAATCGGCTATCATCCAAATGAAACCGGCAGCACACCTGCAATCCAGACCCAAACTGTTGACGGAGTCACTGCAGTAATAGCAAATCAAGGAAGACGATATAACTGGATAGATTCCACAGCACAGAACAAATCCATATCCTGGAGAAACCAACCGGAATACAACTCGTTCTCAGTAGTTGCAGCATACTACAATAACATCATGATCTGCAGAAATGGCTCATACCCAGCACTAACAGGTGCTACACAAAACGTTTCAGGGGTTGTCTCATTGACTAGCGCAAACTGGACATATTTTGCTATTGACCTTGACCAAAGTCGTAGCACATTTGGCCAAATCCTATGGACCAGCCCAACATATACATCTTTACAGGATAAAACCATTTCATGGGCAGGATCAGATCCCACTGCAAATGTCTTCGCGGAATTAACTAAAGAAACAACTGTATTTACTGGCTACAGCATGAAGAATGGTCAAAAGCTATGGGAAACTGAGGGTCAAACAACATTAGACTACTTCGGCAATCCATCATATCCATATGCAGCTGCTCAAGAAGCATACGGTAAACTCTACAGTCTCAACTATGGAGGGCTCCTCTATTGCTATAACTTCTCAACTGGTAAATTACTCTGGACTTACGGAAACGGTGGTCCAGGTAACAGTACCCAGAGTGGTTTACAAGTACCCGGTTACTACCCAGGATTCATAATGGGTGTAGGTGACGATGTTATCTACATTGCAGCAACTCAACACACAATCACCACGCCTATTCCAAAGGGTAACTATATGCGCGGCATCAACGCAACCACAGGAGAAGAAATCTGGACAATCTCAGACTACACTGGCACCTTTACAGTACTCCCATTCGCTATGGCTGATGGTTATTGCACATACTTCAACGGCTATGACAACCAAATCTACACAATAGGTAAAGGACCAACATCACTAACAGTAACAGCACCTGATCTATCCGCACAATTCGGCCAACCTGTAATAATACGTGGTACAGTATACGATGTTTCAACAGGAACAAAACAGGATGAACTTTCTGCACGCTTTGCAAACGGTGTAGCTGTATCCTCTGACGAAAGCATGGCTGAATGGATGGGCTATCTATACCAAAACAAGCCCCTGCCTAGGAACTTTACCGGCGTTGAAGTAACAATATACGCAGTTGACGCAAACAATAATTACCGCATAATTGGCACAGCCATCACTGATGAGACAGGTGCATACAGTTTAGTATGGCAACCAGATATTCCCGGTGCTTATTCTGTCACAGCATCATTCAAAGGAACCAACGGATATTGGGGATCTAGAGCAACAACAGCATTCAACGTAATGGATGAAAAAACACCACCAGCACCAACAGAAGCGCCCATTTCAATGGCTGAAGCTTACTTTATCCCTGCAGTCATCGGTATTATCATTGCAATACTCCTAGTTGGAGTTGCCACAATAATCCTCCTAAAAAAACGACCATAAGCTAAAAACAATAAACTCTCCTTCTTTCTTTCTTTTTGTTTAACCTTGATTTTAAAATTTGTATGTTTCTCATAAAATATTTGATAGTTTCCCGGTTCTTCCAGCGTCGACACGCCATCATCGGTGCGCTTTTTAAAGAAACACACCGTTCAAGCCCATCAAAACGACCATAAATCCAATAAATAAAGAAAAGGTTAGGAGAGTTTTATGTGCATAGCCCGCAGAGCATAAGCTGCTGAGGTTTTCAAGCCGGACTTGCCATAGGTTCCGCCACGGCGTATCATCTTGAACACATAACCTGGACGCAAATAGAATTTTTGATGGGCCTTATATTTGATTTCGCGAATTCTCTCCATACTCAGCTCTGGGGTCTCAAAAGTAGGCGTGGCTGTGTCATATTTATCAAAGTCGGTGACTCTTAGCCAGCCGTTTTTTATAACTTCCTCATACATGGGGGTTCCTGGATAGGGTGTTGCGATATAGCAGCCGATATCGTCAGGATTGAGCGAGTTGATAAAATTGACTGTTTCCCACGCTGTCTCCTCAGTCTCACCTGGGAAGCCGATGACTGAACTTGCAATAGTCATCAAGCCAGCTTTTTGAGCAACTTTAAAGGCATCCCGCACCTGCTCACGATTAATTTTCTTGTGCATTTTGCCCAAGATCTTTTCTGAACCCGATTCCACACCAAACCACACCGTTATGCAACCGGCATCACGCATTTTTTCGAGTAATTCTTTGTCAACTGCATCAACCCGCGTTTCGCAGTCCCATTCAACGTCAAGTTTCCGTGCCTTAATGTCTGCACACATTTCCAAGGTATGCTGGCGATTAATGGTAAAAGCATCATCATAGAAGGTGAATTGGCTCTCACCGTACTTGTTGTGAAGCATCTCCATTTCATCAACTACCCTGTGAGGATTGCGCATGCGGTATCCTCTGCCAAACATACGTACCGTGCTACAGAAATCACACCATTGCACACATCCACGGCTGGTGACTAAGGGGAAGATGGTTTTACCCATGCGGTGAAACGCATCTATGGGTAGCAAATGATAAGCTGGTGAGGGCAGAGAATTTAGATCGTTAAGAAAGGGGCGGTCTTCATTGCGGACGATTTTGCCGTCTGCACTCCGGTAGGTTATTCCTAGCACGCCCGCGTAGCTCTGTTTGTCCTGCAGACGCTGGAGTAGCTCCATGAATGTGATTTCGCCTTCCCGGCGCACGATTATGTCGATGGCGGGGCATTCGTTTAGGGCGTTTTCATCCCAAAATGAGACATGACTTCCGCCCATCATGATGATGGCGTTTGGGTGCTCTTCTTTGGCGGATAGGAGGATGTTTTTGGCAGAGTTGTAGAGCAGAGTCGTTGCGGTTATACCGATTACATCAGGCTTTTCTTTGCTGATACGATGTTTGAATGTTTCCACGGTTAAGTGTTCAGCTTGACAGTCGATGACGTTGACTTGATGGCCTGCTTTCTCGGCAACAGCTCCTAAGTATGCGATGCCCAATGGTATAAACGCGGGATGGGCATGTGCGTTTGGGGGATATGGCGGATTGATGAGTGTAACTTTCACGTCTATTACCCTTGTAGAGGTGGTTAAACGGTTAAACGAAATATAATGTTTACGTAGAAGACACTCTGAACTAGCTAGAACCTAGGTATCATCGGCGCGGGTTGTTGGCGGATATTTTGCGCATGTGAAGCTTGCTTGTAGTGTTATAATTGTGCGGGAAGTGGATTTGGAGCGGGTTTTGAGTTTTTTAAATGAGGTGCAGAGGTCTGCACCCAAGAGGTTACCCTAACGTCTGAAGATGAAAAAATCCTAAGCAAAGAAAACTAACATTTTTGTCCAAAAGCCGGTTTCTGCGAAGGCTTAATAAGGTTGTAAAGTCATGTTTTGGTAAAAATGGTGTATTAGACTTGAAATTCGGCGTGTTTCTCTATCAACCCGAGCCTGTTGAAGGCGTCGACTACAACTTTTACCGTCAAAAATCTGAATCTGGAATTGTCGGTAAAGTAAATCCCCAAATGTACACAAACATCGCGGTTTTCGGCGACAACAACATGGCAGGACAGCGCCCTGACTGGGTATCTGTTAGTAGTTTCGGCCCTGCGTTGCGCACAAACAAACGCTTTAACCTCCGATGGGACGTTGTCTGCATGACTAACCCTGAAGCCCGCGAATACAATCTCAAAATCATCAAAGAATCTGCCAAGCAAACCCCCGGCATAAGCATCAGTAGTCAACACTTCGCAGATCAAGGCTTTTGCACATGCCCAAGATGCATCGCAGCACAAGCCAAAAGCGGTTTAAGCTGGGTTGAATGGCGCGCAAAAACAGTCACAGACTTCCTCGCCGAAGTCAAAGAAATCGTTTCCGGCAAACCCCTCTTTGTCAACTGCCTGCCTGACCCAATGCTGGGCAAAATACGCTTTGGCTACGATTTTGAAGCCATGGCACAATACGCCGACTATTTTGTTATTCCCATGTTTAGCAAATCCTACCCAACACCTTGGTACTGGGAAACCATCGCAAGGGGCTTCAAGAGTGTCCTTAAAAAACCCGTCTTCGTCAACTTTTATGTCCGCGGACCTGACGAAACCTGGGACACCGTTGCACCAACCAACCAGATCATGACAGTTGCTACCCGCGTCGCCCGACAAGGTGTAGACGGCATTATCTTCCTAGCAGAGAAAGCGGAATATATCCAAAAGTTCCAAAAAGAAGCCGCAGCAGATAAAGAAACCCGCGAGTTTCTAAAAGGCCACGGCGGCGACGACGTTTTGGAACTGTTTGCCCGCTGGGAAAAACTCTACCTATAATCCTCCCCTTCTCTTTTCTGTTTATTTATTTTAATCGCCTATATTACAGGGGTAACTATGTTTGTGGCCCATCATCACTGCTACCCTGTTATTAGACCACCAGCTCAAGCGTTACGGAAATATCGTTTGCACTGTAGAGTTACCTCATTTTTGAGACAAAAGCATAAACCCATTTAGTGTCTTCATACAAACCTATCAAATTCGCTAGGGTTAAAAATAGTGTTCAGAAAGTATCTAAATCATCATTGATGGTGTGTAGTCTTTCAGTTTTATTTGGGTTTTTTCATTGGTAAACCTTTATCCACCCTTTTGAGATGGTTCCGTTGACTCTGTCAAGCGGTCAACGCCATTAAACGCCGCAAGGTTTGATTTTTGTCTACTCCAAGATACTGCACCAAAGAGGTGTGGCACAGTGTTAACAAATGTGTTACGATCTACAAGGTCAAGTGAAGCTAATTTTCCAGAAAATTTGATGTATGTGGCTGAATTTCAATTCAGTTTGAGTTGTGGGCTGTCTTGATGATTTTGATTAACTCTGCTTTTATGAAGGGCGGTAAGTCAACTGTAACATAGTTTAGCGTATTTTGGTTTGTTTCGTTGGGGGATTGACTTGCGATGTTCCAGTCCTTAAAATCGGTGGGTAACAAGTTTTTGTTATAGTCGTCATCCATCTTTGCCGCCGCCAAAAGTGTAGCCAGCATTTGGGGATTGTGTCTTAGAATCTCTGTTAATTCTTCAGCTGTTATAGCTAAGTCATCTAATTTGGATACTTCAGTGGCCAGTTTCTCAATGGGGAGATGTCGCTCCTTTAATCTATCAAACACGCTTCGGCTTGCCCAAACCGGCTCTTGCTTCAATAGTGCCTCGGTGACAGCTTTTCTGGCACAGTAGCCGACGAGCTTACCCAACTTTGATGCAGGCCCACCCAAAAAGATCTCTTTGCCTTTGCCTGTTGAGGCGATGGTAACGGCGTCAGTTATGGAGCCTGTAGCGGAGTCGCCGGTGTAGCGGCTACGTACATCAAAGTCGCGGAGGGCTGCGGATTTGGCTTCGGTTGCGGTTATAAGGGCCGCGACCATGCAGCTCTCGGTTGGGTTGCCATCGATGAAGACGATGATGTTTATGGTTCCGGCGATTTCTTCTACGGTCATGTTCTCACCGCTGGATTCGCCATGTGAGCAACCCGCTGTGGCGGCAACATAGACCGCATAGGTGTCTGTTTTTTTGGAGATAAGACTATAGTTTTTGATTTTAGCGGCTGTAATCATCGCAAGATAATCTTGTGTAATACCCATGTTTGCCGCTAAAGAAGTTATAAGTTGTAACGGTTCAAGATGCAGAGAAATATCACTGTAGCCTTCCGGTACCCCTACATTGAGGACGGCCTTAACCTGCCTGCTTCCGCCATTAAAAATGGCGGAGCTAACAGTCTTTAGGGTATTATCACAAATTACGGCTAGCACGTTTTCTTTGATGATAAGTTTGGTGTCCTCAGCTATGTGGAACTCTTCCAAATTAGCCAATTCCCTTGGTTACCCTTGGGGTTTGGTTGAATTTAAGGTGATGGCTTTGTTTGGGCACAAATTTACGCAGACCCCGCATCCTGTACACTGTACTACTGCGATAATTTGTGGTTTGCGGCTTTTACTCTCTTCCAATGCGCCCTGTGGGCAGACGCCTATGCAGATCTGCCCCGTACAAGGTGTACATTTTGTTAGGTCGATTGTTAGAGGTGATGTCTGCTTGTTCATATGGATCAACAATTAAATAAGCGCCAAGAATATATTTGTTGTGAGCAGGTGTTAGGGCATGCAGATAGGGCTAGTTACATACAAACCTGAACATGTTGAAGGCTATGATCTTCATGTTTACTATTCTAAATGGGCTGACGGGCAGGCTTTTCCAGCGGCTGAGGGGATGCAAAATGATGTCACCGTTTTCTGTGATGCTAAAGCCATCCGTGATGATCCATCAATCATCCAGACCTCTAAATATGGGCCGGCGTTGAGGCGCAACAGAAGAAATAACCTGCCCTTTGACTACATATGTCCAACCCATCTCGACTACCGGGCTAAAGTCTATGAGTACCTTGACAACCTATCCGAACAAAACATAACCGGCATAACTCTTAACCTCTATCATTTTGCCGATCAGGATTTCTGTACCTGCCCAAGATGCACCGAGCAACACCAAAAAAGCGGTTTAGACTGGACCGCGTGGCGTGCCCAAACTATCACCAATTTTCTGACAGAAGCTAAAATTCATACCAAAGGCACTTTCGCTGTGGAAATGTTCCCCGATCCCGTGCTGGCTAAAGAGCGCTTCGGCATAGATTTTGATGCCATTGCCGGGTTGGTAGATTACTTTCATGTGCCTCTCTCATCACGAGATTATTTTACCAACTACTGGGTTGATACAATTGTACGGGACTTTGTTGCGACACTCAAAAAACCCGTTGTAGTGGAACTCAGCGCAGAGATGCCAACCGACGAAAAACTCGAAGCTCTCCTAAAAACGGTTGCCTACCTTTCCCGTCACAATCTTACAGCAACCCTGCTGTTGGTCCATGATTCTGAAAACGCTCGCCAAATCGCAAGGTTTGCCGTTCACAACAACACTTTCCGTGAATGGCTAGCCAGCTATGAATTCACCAAGATGCAAAAGATAGTGGATAACTGGGCAAAAATCTACTAATCTACAAGCCTATAACTATAACCACTGTAGCTCTCATCAAAAATCAAATTCTTTAGTGTCCAAAACGATAGAATTTACAATCAGACTTGTTTAAATTTGAGGCGGTAGTCTTTTAGCCGCTCCATATCTAAATCAGCTGTCAATATGCTATCCTCCGGAGCATCTGTAACTTCTCCCAGCACACCCCATGGCGCGATAATGGCGCTTCTGCCGCCTCGCATATTAGAGCTGACATTGCCCACTTTGAGGATAAACACACCGTAGTCCCGGGCAATGCCCTCAGTGAGAGGATGGCCTTTGACGACGGGGTGAGCACCCATGGCCGCTACTGGCAGTGTAACAATTTCTGCACCTAACCCTGCTGCTACTTTTTTGACAAGATCCGGGTCAAAGCTGTCTGCGCAGACAATCATACCCAATTTGCCCAACTCGGTATCTATAACCATAGGGGCGTTGCCTCGGGATACGCCAGCATCAATTTCAATCTGTATGGGGTTGATTTTTTTGTACTTAGCCAGGATTGTGCCGTTTTGCCAAAGTGTGCTGGTGTTATAGTATCTACCGTCGTCTTCTTGTAGAACAGAGCCGCCTAGAAGGTAGATGCCGCCGATTTCTGCGGATACTTTTTGGAGGAGGTTAAGGGTTGCGTTGCAGGTTTCTTTGCTGATTTTTGGGGCGTCGGCGAAGTGTGCCATGCAACAGGGAACAGTAAAGTATTCAGGCAATGCGATAAGAGCAGGGTTATCTTTAGCGGCTTTTAGGACTGCTGTTTTGGCGGCTGTTAGATTATCTTGGAGGCTGTTGCGGATTTTCATGTGGAGTATGCTGACTTTCAATGCCTAAACCTCATGTACTGTGTACTGCTGGTTGCTGGTTTTTAAGTTTACTGCTGATAGTTTCTGTTTGGGTGGTTGCTTGTTTGCTGTGTTTTGAGGTGGTTTGGAGGGTGATTATTCGTAAGACATCACATTCATTTGCATTTAACATAATTTTCTGCACAAATATTTATATTTTAACGCCTTTTATACGCACCAGTTAACTTTATATGCACGACAACTGACAAATCCTACCACATCGAGTGATAAAAAGATGAGCTTCAATGAATCTGAAGTTAACAAGCTCCTGCCGGAAATCAAAACCCTCGTAAACAAAGTAGTCAAGAAAAATCTCGCAGACGGTTTTCTCTTCTCCGCCGGGACAGACACCCAAATCATCGCCTACGAAGCAATCAAATACAAACCCGATATCCCATGCATCACCCTAGCCTTCAAACATGGTCAACCCAAAGACGCTGAATACGTCAAAAAAATGGTTGAACTCCTCCACCTTAACCAAGAAACCTATCAGTTCGGCAAAGAAGACGTCTACAAATTCTACCCCCAAGCGGTCGAAGCACTCAAAAAATACGACCCTATGGAGATCAGAAACAGCCTTCCACTCTACATCGGCTTAACAATACTAAAATCCCAAGGTATCAAAACTGTCTACACCGGCGATGCCTTAGACGAATTATTCGGATACCCTTGGCAGTTCCACCTAACAGAAGAGCAATTTATAATTAAACAGCAGGAAATGTGGGCTGAAATGGGTTTCGCCTCTTTCCCAATGGCTGCATCCCTTGGCATGGAAATCAAAGCACCATACCGTGATCCAGAATTCATGGATTGGGCAATGAAGCTCCCAATTAAATATAAAATTAATTTCACCAACGGTATAAAATACAGTAAATGGATCCTACGTAAAGCCTACGAAGACGTTCTCCCCCAAGACATCATCTGGAGACCCAAAGCACCGCTCGAACAAGGAACCGGAACCGAAGCACTACGCACCTACTTCAACGACCTCATCGAAGACACAGAATTCAATGAAAGGAAAGCCGCCATAAAAGCCGAAGACGACGTAGAAATCCAAGACCAAGAACAACTGCTCTACTATGAAGTTTTCCGCAAGAAATTCGGCAAACCCAAAAACGTATTTCCCAAAGTCGAAGGCGCAGTCGAATGCCCCAAATGTCACGGGCACATCAAAACTAAAATTCAGTTCTGCAAAATCTGCGGAGCTTATCCTATCTAATTTCTTTCTTCTTTTTTGGAAACATTTCTTATCTTACTTTTTGGGAAAGACTTATTCATTAGTCTGTCACTTTCAAACATATCTAGAGGAGAGTCTCTTTGGCTAATCTGTCGCAACTAAAGTTTGCAATGGCAACATCCATCTTCCTATCCGCTTTCATCTTTGGTCTTCTACTGGTTGTTATCATTTTCTTCTTGGAACTCGATTTGTTTCTGGGGCTGTTTATTGCCATAGGTGGGTCTGCGCTTTTCATTCTGTTTCAGTATGCAATCGGTCCCACAGTTGTCGTTGCAACCACACGACTGCATTACCTAAAACCCGGTGAAAACCCGTGGCTGGAAAAAATAGTCAAAGAATTAGCTGATAAAACAGGAATACCGATGCCCAAGCTGGCAACAGTACCCAGTAACACACCTAATGCTTTTACCTTTGGCAGAAGTACCGCAGGTGCTACCCTAGCTGTTCACGAGGGACTGCTAAAGCAACTAAACGAGGGGGAAATTCGGGGTGTCATAGCGCACGAACTGGGGCATATCAGACACAAAGACTATATCGTTATGACTATCCTTTCGGCCTTGCCCCTAATTGCATATTATATTGCACAGGTGACACTGTTTACGGGCATGCTCAGTGGTGGAGGGCGACGCAGAAACAGCAAGGACAACTCTGGTGCTATTTTACTGGTGATAGGCGTTATCTCGTTTATCATCTACATACTTACTTTCCTTATAGTTATGCGGCTAAGCCGGTTGCGGGAACACTATGCCGATGCCTTCTCTGCGTATTTGACGGGGTCACCGCGGAATCTACAGAGTGCTCTATCAAAAATCACCTACGGTTTATCCCTTGAGCCGCCAAAATCGACCGAAAGTGCCCGTGCCTTCTACATCGAGGACCCCAGTATGGCAAAACAGGAAATCTCGCGCATAATGAGCAAAAAAAGCGAATATGATCTCAACAATGACGGTGTATTGGATGAACGGGAATTAGCGTTGGCGATGGAAAAAGAAGCCCAGTCAGCCTCGGCACAGATGAGTGGTCTCTTTTCAACGCACCCCGCAACGTTCAAACGTATCCTTCTGCTTCGCGAAATCGAGCAGGAGATGGATACGGGGCAGTACAGTAGCGACAAAATGTACAGTCACGTCTAACCCTTTTTTAGTTTTTAGGGCAAAACCTCTATGCTGTATGCGAAGACTAATATTTTCCGCATGAATGATTAGTACAAACCGAAAAAGGGCTAAAGAAAATGGTTAATTATTGTCCTGAATGCGGCGGAGAAATGCACTACATCTCTTTGACTAAGCACTACGTCTGCAAGAGTTGCGGTTTATCCTGTACTGGACAGGAACTAAACGACCTCCATGATAAGAATCGTCCCGATTACGAAACTGACGAAGAAGTCAAGCAAGCCCGCCGCAAAGAATACCTCAAATGGTATCTTAGTAAAAAGTAAAATCCGCCCCAAAAGGCGGTGTCCACACGTTATCTTAGTATTGACTATGCATCGCTTTCTTGGCTATCCAAGGTTGAATATTTTTATTTTTACATTCTTTCATTTGTGTTTCTGGGTTTTGTGACTAACTTTAGGCGAACCGCCGATCCAAAAAGCACTCCAGCGCCAAACTGCATTAATTATTCAAGCCAATTATCCTAAGATTCAGCCAACGCATCACAAGCAATTAAATCCCTCTATGTAACTACTTCATTTGGGTGTTGCTGTGACCGTTGATATCGAGTTTATCTGTATAGGCAATGAGTTGCTTATCGGCAAAGTAGAAAACACCAATGCGCACTGGCTAGCAGTGCAGGCTACCGTTTTAGGTGCTAATGTACGGAGGGTTACTGTCATTCAAGATATAGTTGAGGAAATCGCCGCTTGTATCCATGAAGCATCAGCACGTAAACCCCACTTTATAGTTACCACCGGCGGATTAGGCCCCACATTTGATGATAAAACCTTCCAAGGTATCGCCAAAGCCCTAAACCAGCCGCTCAAAGTGAACCTCGAGGCACTTGAGATGGTAAAGGCAAGATGCAATGAATATGCCAAAAGAAGTGGGCTCACCGAAGCGGTGGAGATGACCCTTCCAAGGATAAAGATGGCGGTTTTTCCCGAGAATACTCTGCCCATAATCAATTCTATCGGCACTGCGCCTGCCCTAAAGGCCCAAATCGGCACCTCAGTCATGTTTGCCCTGCCCGGGGTCCCCATGGAAATGATGGCGATTTTTACTCAAACCATAGCGCCGCTTCTCAGATATGCGGTCGGTTCCTGCGTTTTTTGCGAGCGTAGCCTTTTTGTGGAGGGTGTTGCTGAAGCCCAGTTGGCGCCCTTAATCGATAGGGTGATGAGTGATAATGCGGGGGTGTATGTGAAATCTCATCCTTTGCCGTTACACTCAGACAATATACCTCGCATAGAACTCCACTTAACCCTAATAGCTGCACAAAAGCAGAAACCTGATGAGATGCTTCAAAGAGCAATAGAGCATCTGACCCGCTTGATCGAGAAAACAGCGAGATAATCCGCAATTAGCTGGCCGGCAGATTTGGGAATAACCATTTAAACAATTGTGCTCACTAAAAAAAGAATACGGGGCATTCCAATGAAGAAAATAGTACTTAGACTGGTATGTCTGCTGGCGGTTTCGGCGGCTATTTTATCACTGTTATCCCCTGACAGTATCCAGGGGCAGACTGCGCAGGATTACACAATGTCTTTTTTGCTACTTAACCATCCTGACGGTGATAAAACCTACGAACTCGATCTAACCATATCTCAAAGTCTCTACTGGTACTACGTGATGAGAAATCACTATGTGTTCTCAAGTAACGACTTTTCTAAATTTGTCACGCCATATGTGTTTAAACCAGTCGCTGATACGCTTTGGCAACTATACAACAGCACTGAAGACTTTACCAACGGTGTCTTGATGCTTGTCCATCAAATTGTCTATGAAGAAACAATCCCAAGCAGGTATCCCGTGGAAACATTGGTGGTGGGAAAAGGTGACTGTGACCTCTTTGCCTACATCGCCGCTTCGATTCTAGAAGCAGGTGGTATCTCTACGATTCTGCTATTCTACGACGAGTTGGCCCATGTGGAAATCGGAGTGGACTTGGGCCGTCCACCCATTGATGCACGAAACGAAGTATTTTGTGTTACCTACCAAAATGTTTCTTACTATATTGCGGAGTGCACAGGTAGCATGTGGAGGAGTAGCTGGCGCGTCGGCGAATGTCCCACAAATTACCAAAACGTCACTGCCCAAGTAATACCGCTTGAAGGCCTGGAGCAGACCTCCATAGGACAAGTATCTGCATCTATTCGAGAACTTGATTCCAGTGCACTTACCCTACAGCTTTCCTCTTCATTTATGATGGAGAACACAGAGATAGCAATAAGCGGACAGATTCTGCCAATAGTCGCAGACGAAAATGTCACTATCACGGCACAGACTAACAGTGGCGGCTGGGTAACAATCGCCACCGCACAAACCCAGCAAGACGGCAAATTCAGCTATAACTGGACACCCCCCGCTGTGGGCCCAATCGAACTAAAAGTAAGCTGGACAGGCAACAAACAATACAACGGAGCATCCAGCAACCCCCGTAGCATAGTTGTTCTCCCTCTCTACTTCATTGCGGTAATTATCTCTGCAACGGCAGCGCTGACGGTTATGCTTGTGACGTTTGTCAAGTTCAGACACAAAAATCCCCAACTGCCTCCTGTAGCCAATGAACCTGAACCCTCATCTGTGGAAAATAACCCTGAAACTTTTGCAGATTTTAACACAATATAACCCCAAACAACCCAATGGGTATCAACTATAGAACAAAAAAATGAATAAAAGCATAAAAGAAAAGTAAACCGTTATTACTTTACGATTTCTCGTTTCTTCCAACGCAGGTTTTTGCCCTTGCATTTTCTGCATTTGAGTGCTGTTTCTGCATTGCGGGCACCGCAGTCTCGACAGATTTTCATGTAGAGCCGATGCTTCTGCGCGATGGTTTTCTTCACTGGGTCTAATATCGGCATTTTACTGTTAACCTTCTGTTTTGGGTAACTCTTTGATGGTCACGCCTCAAATATACCTTTTGGGCAAACTTTTCTGAAGCCACTACTTGATTACTTCAATGGTGACATACGATCGCGTGTCTTCTATGCCATCTATGCAGTAGAGCTTCTTGAGAAATTCATCGAGGTTCTCGCGCTCCAAGATGATTAAGGCATCAACTTCACCTGCGATTCGAAACGCCCGTGAAACTTGCAATTCACGCAATTCCTCATAGACACGGATACGTTTAAGCGGAGAAATTTTGATCAATATGAAGGCGGGGGTGGTGGATATGCCTAGTGCACTGAGCCCTTTTTCGGTGACGTCTATGAATCCTCTGCCTGTGCGGATGTAACCGCGGTTTTTGAGTTTGCGGAGATGCACATTTAGAGCCTGACGGCTTACACCTAGCTGAGCTGAGAGTTCGTCTTGTTTAACCCTTAGTGTATAGGTGCTGGTGGCTTTTCCCTTTTCGTAGAGGGTTCTTAAGAGCTGGATTGAGCGTTTAGTTAATGGTTCCAACTTGGTCCCTTATGCTAAAGTTTGTTAAGCTAAACCTTTACAATAGTGAAGTTGCTTAAGAATCTGACGTTTCCCAAATCAGAAACTGCTTAATGCGTTTCTCAAAATCGAATCTGCATGTTCAACCGTTGACGTGCTTGAAACGTTCCGCAAGAACCCCGTACATTTACCACAACCTATTTATGTCAAAAAAAGGCTAACTGAAGCCACTTAAAAGTAAACTAGGAGTGAAGCGGAACCGTGACGGAAAACCTCAACGCAGTCTTAATCGGGAAAAAACCCACAATGAACTATGTCCTTGCATGTATCACATTCTTCCATGGCGGCGCAAAAGAAGTCAGCATTAAAGCACGCGGCAGAAGTATAAGCAGAGCTATCGACGTCGCTGAAGTGGTAAGGCATCGATTCTTGCCCAATGTTCGAATAAAGAACATCGGCATCGGTACAGACCAATTCCAGCCCCACGACCAAGATGAAGGGTTTCAGGGCAACGCCACCACAAACGTAAGCACCATCGAGATAACGTTGATGCGTTAAGTCACGCGGTAAGCAAAATTCCTTCTTTGCAGGAAAACGGCTCGCAAATGAAAACCGAACTATGCAGTTTCTGTCTAAAAAGCGGCATACTATGCCAAAAGTGTCTAACTAAAGTGAAGGCTGGAGAAATCAGCGACTTAGACTTGAAGATCACCCGTTTACTGCTCAATCTTGAAGAAAAGTATCCTTCACTGCAAAACGTCTGTTTTCACAAAGCAGTCGACGTTGAAAAAACGTTAGCCGTCCTCGTCGGACACGGTGATGTCCCCAAACTTTTAGGTTACGGCGGTAAAATCGTTAAAGCCATAAGCGATGAAACCGGCAAAAATATTCGAGTGCTTGAGTACGGTGTTGATGACCGCAAGTTTCTCGAGGACCTCTTTGTGCCGTTTAGCATCTTGACCATAAACACGATCTGGCTTCCCGACGGAACCACCGAAACCCGGGTTATTTTGAGGCGTAAACGCGGCCAACAATTGCCTATGGACCTCAAAGCCCTTAAGGAGATTGCCAATAAAACACGCAAGATGTCTCTGCGTGTAGAAATTGCAGATTAAGGTTGGCGCAGTATGAACTTGGACTCTATTGGTGACTGGGTTAGAACTCAGTATACCTCACAGGTAACTCCCGATATAGATGGCAAAGAAGTAACTCTTTTTGGCTGGGTCCAAGAAGTACGGGACCTTGGCGGGTTACGTTTCATCATCCTCCAAGACCGCGAAGGTACAGTCCAAATAACTATACCCAAAAAACGTGTCTCCCCCGAAGTTCTATCAAAATCTGACTTGCTCCAGAAACGCTTCAGCTTCGGTGTTAGGGGTGCCGTTAAAAAAACAAACATGACCAAACGGGGCATCGAAATTATCCCCTCAGATATCAAAGTTTTCAGCACAGCCACCGAACAGCTGCCCATTGACATCACCGGTAAAACCCCCGCCAATATAGAAGTCCGTCTTGACGCCCGTCCGCTTGACCTCACATTGGAGTCAAGTTTAGCCGTATTTAAAATTCAACATGTGGCACTACAAGCCATCCGTAGCTTTCTATTCACCAAAGACTTCCTGGAGGCCCACAGTCCGCGCATCATTGCCTCAGCAACAGAAGGCGGCGCCGAACTGTTCTGTATCGACTATTTTGGGCAGAAGGCATACTTGGCGCAGAGTCCACAACTCTACAAAGAAGAACTCACATTGAGTTTTGAAAAAGTCTTTGAAGTAGGCCCGTTTTTCCGTGCTGAAGAATCTCATACACGACGACATCTAAGCGAGTTCACTTCGGTTGATATCGAAATGGCATTCGCAAACGCCGACGACGTCATGGTGTTGCTTGAGCAGGTTATCCATCACACCTTTGATGTGGTTAAAGAGAAGTGTCAAACTGAACTCGCCCTCTTAGGCCACACGCTTGAAGTGCCCGTGTTACCGTTTAAACGTCTAACTTATACCCAAGTACTAGAAGACCTCAAAGCACAGGGCATAGATATCCCATGGGGCGAAGACATCTCAACCGACGCTTTCCGTATCTTGGGTAAAATCTACCCATACTTCTACTTCGTAACCGATTGGCCAACACACGCCAAAGCATTCTACATCAAACCCCATAGCGACAACCCTCAGCTCAGCGAGGGTTTTGATTTGATGTACGGTTACATTGAATTGACCTCAGGCGGTACTCGTATCTGTGACAAAAACCAGTTAATCGAACGCCTCAAAGAGAAAGGCCTAAATCCAGACTCTTTCAAGATGCATCTGCAAGCCTTTGACTACGGCATGCCCCCGCATGCAGGCTGGGCAATTGGTCTAGAGCGGTTGACAATGATCCTAACAGGTATAAAGAACATTCGCGAAGTTACCCTGTATCCGCGTGACCGTGTAAGATTAACACCATAAACCACATTTGTTGTTCTGTTTTCTCTCCTTTATAGCAAACCAGTTCAAGTTGTGTGTTGTATCGCGGCATTTATTATAGCGACGTTCCCGCCATTTAGGTGCAACATAAAATTTTAACGGTTGATTCAGCTTCTTTTTTGCCTTTAAATCATTTTATGGGCTTTAATTTTTTCATTCAATAGTGGGATAGTTTAAGAATTGTATCTTTTAAAATGGTGTGTGCGGCTCTCTGTGGTGTCTCACATTTAGGCGCTAAATCCACCAAAGCTCCTTTCATATTAAGCCAACCGATTCTCAATACCTTTTTTGCTGTAGGTGAAAGGAGCGCTCAAACAGTTCTCTGGTGTATTCGCCAATGGTTTTAGTGTTATTTTTGGCAATCCGTTTCATTGCGTTGTTGATGCCAGTGGAGTACTGTACCGCCTTCTTGGGCTTATTCACAATGACGGCTGGGATACCGAGGTTTCTGGCAGTTCTGCGCAGAACCAGTTTTCGCAATGTATCGGTTTTCGGCTCAATTTTGTATTCAAGCGGTAAACCCAAAGCAAACTCGGCAATGGCATACGAAGCGAAGGGGCATCGCAACTCTACATCATGGAATCCAGTGATTTTCATATCGCGTTCAAGATTGCTCTCATGCATTGTGATGACGTCATGGTACATGGTTCTGCGGGTATCTTCAGTTCCGTTTTTGCAGGCTTGGTTGACGTAGCGCTGATATCCACCGAATAATTCATCTGCACCCTGCCCTGCCAGAACCGTCCGGAACTTGGCTTGTGTTGCCTGCTCTGCGATCCAGTAGAAGGACACTCCGATAGCGGCTTTTATTGGATCGGGTTCCTCGATGAGCTCTACCACATTGGGCAGAGCGGTTTCGACGTCAGAGTCTTTGAAGAAATGTATTTGCATGGGTAAATCCAGCACTTCGGCAGCTTCGATAGCTTGCTCGGTTTCCGGCTGATTTTCGAGGCTGACATGGAGAAGGCTAACTTTGGTGCCCTGCTTGGCGGCTAAGTAGGCTATGATGCTACTGTCCAATCCCCCCGAGAATGCAATGGCTGTCTCTTTTAGATCTTGAACTCTGCGCCGGACGGCTTCTGTTAGTAACACTTGTAGTGTCTGCGCGGCTTCATCGAGTGTTACCTGCGTGGGTTCTGCATAACTTGGGGTTTTAATTGGCTTAAATTTGAAGCCGTTTTTATCTGCCGAGCCAAGCGTTCCTGGCGGAAACGACTTCGGTTCTCTGATACCCAGTTTCCAGAGTGCCGCTCGGTTGGTGGCATAGGCGGTGATATCGTTGTTTTCACCAAAGTAGAGCGGTTGCATGCCCATTGGGTCTCTGCCTGCGGCCATCCAGCCGTTTTTTAACATCCAAAACGCATAATCGCCGTCTGCTTCCTCAAGGAGTGTCTGCAAGGTAGCTTCGCAATGCTGGGGACTCTTGGCGGCTTGCGTGATAAAAGTGGCCTTGGAAACCGGTGCATAGATTCTGCCCTCAAACAGCGCTGATGTATCTTCCAGTTGCAAAAAATCATACCCAGCCGTTACTTTGGACTGGGTAGTTGCAAATCCTGCTACCACAGATGACTCGCTGCTCTGTTTACTAAGCAACGCAAGATTCTTGTCAAAATTGCCTCTCTTGGGCGTCATGAACCCAAAATGCATTGGTTGCCCTACATTATTATTTCTAAGAATATCCAGTACAGACTCGACAACGCTCCTGTCTTCTTTACTCAAAACCGCAACAGTAACCTTCACATCTACAACTCCAGTAGCACATCAACGGCTAATACAGCGCTAAAACATTAAGCTTGAGTAACAACTATAACAAGAAGGGTCAATTAAGAAAAAACATGCCGAAATCCATGAATGCTACTGATCAAAAAAACATAAACTACAGAAAGCACAAATGCTTTCGGTAACTCACCATCAAAAGCGCTGACCTTAGTTAGAACTCAAAGAGTCCTTTCTGTTGGGTTTCTTGGGGTGCTTTGGCGGCGGTTGAGAGGCTTTCCCACTCGTCTTTTTTGACATAGCCGCCGACCTGCTCCTTGATTTTTTTGGCTAAGCGTGGGCCCACCGACGGCAATGTGGTAAGTTCCTCGATTGAGGCGTGCTTGAGGTCATCCATGGTTTGGAAACCGGCGTTAAAGATTATACGTCCACGGACTCTGCCTACGCCCTCCAAGGCGACAATCGGCATCAGCTCCCGCTTTATACCCTTTGACACCCGCTCAACAAGCTCATTACTGAGAGCGGTTACATCATTGTTTTTGGCAGTAACTATGGGCGCGAGTTTTTCGACGGCATGAAGAAGCCACTTAGCGCTTTCAATGGTACGGTAGAGATCGCCAGGTTGCACATTAAAGCGCTCCATAAGTTTCTCTTCAGATAACTCTTCTATCCAATTGTTGAGCACCATCGCCGTTTTAACTTCTCCAAGGAAATCAGCATATCCGATTTGGTCACTCCACTGATCAGGAATTTCCACAAACAACTCTTGCCGGTGGTCTTCGGCGGTGACGGCAAGCTTTTCCATTTCCCGTTGATATGGCCTCATAACCGGTCCCATATCGGGGGTGTGCGCGATGAGCTGAAGAAGGCTAAACTCCGCGAGTAACGGCGGCTTAGTTTGCAATGCATCACGGATGATTATACCGCTTAGCGGATCAATGTAGAGCTCGCTTATTCGCTTGCCCAGCTTTGTGGCTATTATGTCATTGCCAACCACACATATCATTTCTTCATCATGCAAAAAGCGGAGGATTTTGGCGATGACATTTTGGATGGCTTTAACGTCGTATTGGTAGGCATAGAAAGTTTTGCGGAAAAACGCATAGATACCCTCCTCAGTATGGGCATAATCACTGGCGATGGTGGAGAGGACATGAGTACGGATAATTTTCTCCACGGCAAGCCGCGACCAAATTCGCTCGGGTTTGGCTAGGACGTAGCTTTCCATGAGATAGTCTGATTCGTCGGCGGTTTTCGCTATGATGACGGATTCACCGAACTTGTCATATTTGGGTCTGCCCGCTCGGCCTGCCATTTGTTTGTAGTCTAAAACAGGGATCGGATAGTTGCCTAAACCCGCTTCGAAGCGGCGGTAGTCTTGGATGATAACTGTCCGCGCAGGCAAGTTAACCCCCCAAGCCAGCGTCGGCGTCGCAGTTAAAACCTTGATTTTACGGTCTTTAAAGGCCTGTTCGATAATCGTCCGCTGAGTACCGGACAAGCCCGCATGGTGATAGGCAACTCCACAGCGCACCAAATCAGCAAGTTCATCCCCCATCGGTGTCCGTTCTCCTGCATCTAAGATCTTATGTGCCTCCTTCTCAAGCCCTCCCCTAGTTTGCTCTTCAAGACTCTTTTTGACTATTTTTGAACCGGATTTGGGTACAAGTATTCTATCCATGTGACTGGCAACTTGTTTTGCAGCGGAAACGGCGTTTTTGCGAGTAGAAGCGAAAATCAAGGCTTGACCACCGTTACGCAGGGTGTTTAGAACCATGTTGATGAATGTGAAGCGGGTTTCCTGCTCGATTTTGCGGCTTTCACCGTCGCGATACTGGATTTCATCTTGGAGAATTACGCCTTCTTTGAGATTGATGGGGCGCCAGTTTGTGATTATGTGTTTAGCGTTAAGCCACCCTGCGATTTCATCCACGTTGTTTATGGTTGCAGATAGGGCGAGAATTTGGATGTTGGGATTGCACTGCATCAGCCGTGCCAGCACAATCTCCAAGGTGGGACCGCGTTCGGCTTCATTTAGCAGATGCACTTCGTCAGTGATTACTGCCGAGATGCTGTCCATCCACTTGGCACGGTGTCGAAGCAATGAATCGGCCTTTTCGTTGGTAGTGACAATTATATCATAGCGGGACAACCAGTTGTCGGCGGTATCAAAGTCGCCGGTGCTGATTCCAACAGAGACTTTACCTCCGTCTGGTTTTTGGATGTCTGTGTATTTTTTGAATTCCTCAAATTTCTCGCTGGCAAGGGCCCGGAGGGGACAGAGGTAAATAACTTTACCGCCGCCTTCTAGTACATGTTTGAGTGCGCAGAGTTCTGCGATAAGGGTTTTACCTGAAGCGGTGGGGCTGGCAAGCAAAATGTTTCTTCCATCCAGTACACCCTCACGTATGCATTCCTCCTGAGGCGGAAACAACTCGTAAATGCCCTGCGCTTGAAGAACATCTTTAACGCTTTCTGGCACATTTAAATCTGAAATCTTCATGGAATTCGCCAAATACTGTGTCTGCTACTATGGGTTATATGAGATTATTAGAGTTTTAGGAACTTTCCCACTCAACCACACAATATTCCATATTTCCTTTAAGGATATATCACGACTATAGATGTTGGGTATCTTTGAAATCCAAGTAAATATTGCCCCTCGTATCTACATGCAATGGCTATGTCATCTTAAAAAGCGGTAGTGGTTAAGTTTTTTTAGGTGAACATGCATTACAAAAGTGACGAGTTATCTATCCACAAACTTATGGTAGGATACTGTATGGTTGAAAATGTGAAAGAGCTTCTTAAACTCCACAAAGACATCACCCACGAGGTGTATCTCGACAACGAAAACTCTAGCTTCGTTCCCCAAGAAATCCTCGAAGTTATGTTGCCATATTGGAACAAAAAAGCCTACGGCAACCCTACCTTAACCCATAAACCCGGCTGGGAAGCGTTTGAAACCATCATGAACGCCTCAGGCAAAATCAGCCGCTATATGGGTGCCAAAAACCTCGAAGAACTCACATTTACTCCCGGAGAAACCGAAGCCAACAACACCGCCATCCAAGGCGCCGCATTTCTTCAAAAAGATAAAGGCAAAAAAATAGTCATATCCGAAATCGAACCTATCAACATTCTGCAAACAGTGGAGCTGATGAGCAAATTTGGATTTTCAACCACCAAAATCCCAGTGAACAGTGAAGGCTTCATCAACCTCGAAAAACTCAACAAAGCAATCGACAATGAAACCATACTAGTCAGCATTGCCAGTATAAACAGCGAAATCGGCACCATACAGCCCATCAAAGAAGCCGTTGATATAGTCAAAGCCAAAAACCCCCAGACGCTCTTTCACACCGACGCCTCAGATGCCTATGGCCGAATCCCTCTAAATGTTCAAAACTTAGGCGTGGACATGGCAACGGTAAGCAGCTTCAAAATCCAAGGCCCCCGCGGCATGGGTGCCCTCTATGTGAAAGACGGCATAAACCTCGAACGAATCATCGAAGGTTCCATCGGCACTCAAAAACTCTGGCCCGGTATCGAAAACACTCCACTGATTGTAGGCTTTACCAAAGCATCCGAATTGGCGTTTGAAAACTTTGATGCAAACACCTCCAAAATGCGCAGGCTCCGAGACAAACTAGCAAATGGCATATTTGATGAACTCACCGACCTGCGGTTTAACGGTCCAAAAGGAGACAAACGTAGCCCCGACAATGCCAACATTAGCATTCTCCGTGCGGAAGGCGAAGCCTTGACTATCGAACTCAGTCTCAGTGGTGTCTATGTATCTAGTGGTTCTGCATGTAGCCGCAGACTGCTCCAGCCCAGTCACGTTCTCCTCGCCATCGGACGTATCTTTGAAGAAGCGCACGGTAGCATCCTTATGAAAACCACCCGATACCACACAGAAGACGATATATCTTACGTGCTCAGTGTTCTACCTACAGCAGTAAATCGTATTAGGGGGATAGTTGGCTCAACAGGAGTGCACTAGAAATGTCACGTATACCATTACCCTACAACCCAAAAGTTATGGATCTATTTCGTAACCCTAAAAATCTTGGCAAAATGGAGGATGCAACGGTTGTCGCTGTTGCAGGTAACCCTGCATGCGGAGACATGATTACTTTTTACCTAAAAATCGACGAAGCCAACCAAACCATCGAGAAAGCCCAGTTCGAAAGCTACGGCTGTGCCGCCAACATCGCCACATCCAGTATAGTTACAGAGATGATTAAGGGATTAACGCTGGAGCAGACATGGACCGACATAACCTGGAAAAAAGTTACCGAAGAAATCGGCGGGTTGCCCAGCGTAAAATTCCACTGTGGCGTCCTTGCGGTTGGCGCGATCAAACGAGCTATACGTCAATATTTCACTCAAAAAGGCATAGCAACTCCATGCTGGTTGCCCCACGACTTCACCTTTGAGGAGAAACAGGCCCTAGAAGAAGAGGAATTGGCAAAGACCCTGTCAAAGAGGCAAAAACCTGAGGCCGAAAAGTAACGTGGATATCCAAGCGATTCGCCAAGATTTTCCCATTCTAAATCGCCAAATCAACGGTAACCCATTAATCTATTTTGATAATGCTGCAACCAGCCAAAAACCCCGTCAAGTCATAGACGCCATAACCGACTACTACACTTGCCATAACGGCAATATCCACCGTGCAATCCACACTCTCTCAAGCGAAGCTACCGACCTGTTTGAGGAGTCCCGAGAAAGAATCGGCGAATTTATAAACACAAAATTCTCAAACGAAATTATTTTCACCCGCGGGACAACCGAAGCCATCAACCTGGTTGCATACTCTTTGGGATGTAGCAATCTGGGTGGCGGCGATGAAGTACTGGTTTCACTCATGGAGCATCACAGCAACATCGTGCCATGGGAAATCATTGCCAAATGTCGTGGGTTCACAGTAAAATACGCCAACATCAACAAAGACGGCACATTAGACTACGCGGATTTTGAGAACAAAATCACCAAAAAAACAAAAATCTGTTGCCTAAGTCACGTCTCAAATGTCACCGGCGTCATAAATGATGTTAAGCGCATAGCCAAAACTGCCCATGATAACGGCGCTCTGATGCTAGCTGATGGAGCCCAATCAGTTCCCCACATGCAGGTTGATGTACAAGACATGGACGTGGATTTTTTGGCGTTCTCGGGACACAAAATGCTAGGTCCCACAGGTATCGGCGTTTTGTATGGCAAAAAAGAGATTCTGCAGAAAATGGCGCCCTTCCAAGGTGGAGGCGAGATGATTAAAGAAGTCTCTTTTAGCGAAGACCACTGCACCGTATCATGGAATGAGTTGCCCTGGAAGTTTGAGGCCGGTACACCCGACATCGCCGGTGTAATCGGGTTAGGCGCTGCAGTAGATTATCTTGAAAACTTAGGTATGGATAACGTGTTTAACCACGAAAAAGAACTAACCCAATACGCCACAGAACGCCTAAGAGATTACGACAACATTATCATTTATGGACCAAGTGACCTATCCCAAAAATGCGGAATCATACCCTTTAGCATACGGGGCTTTTCTTCACATGAAATAGCCGCAATGTTTAACGAATACGGTATTGCCCTGCGCAGTGGCTACCACTGTGCCCAACCAATGCATCAAATTTTCAAGTTACAATCATCTGCTAGAGCAAGTTTCTACATCTACAACACCAAAGAAGAAATCGATCGCTTCATAGAAATCCTGGGGGAACTCAACCAGTAATGTCTACCGTCGCAGACTACGTTTCGCGTATAGAGGGGACATGTGGTGCAGAAAGTGATGTCATAGTTAATTTTAAGTACGAAAAAAAAGACGACGCCATCACCAACATAATGAAGAAAGCGCAGCTCAAAAACACCATCGCAGGTATAATCTTCGAGCTAACTTTTGAGGGTAGCTCTTTTCGGCTCTATACCAGCGGCAAGGCTATATTTCGAGGCTTTAAATCGCGACTTGAACTGATGGATTTTTTAGCTAAACTTTTACTTAACCCCTAATCCATTTTTGATTTGTTAGGGTATTATACAACTTAAATAGAGGTGAGGGGTAGATACAGATAATTCAGTGGGAACTTGTCTAAAACTGAGGATAATCCAATATTGCGGCGTCAAAAAGGGGAAAATCCGGCTGTTTCAATTATTATCGCTACATACAAACGCGGAAACCTGTTAAGTCATGTTTTAGAGGCGCTGACTACCCAGACCAACAAAGATTTTGAAATATTGATGGTAGTGAAACCCAGCGAAGATGGAACAGAGCAGGTAATTGAAAAATATCGTGAAAGATTAAAAATAAAAGTTATCATACAAAATCATGGTTATGTTACAGATGCATTAAATCTTGGATTAAAAAATGCAGAGGGCAAAATCATCGTTTTTCTAGATGATGATGCGATTCCCTTTCCTAATCTGATAGAGTCCTACCTTTTATCCTATTCAGTGCCCGAAGTAGGGGGGGTTGCTGGCGATGTTGTGCCTGTTGTTTTGAGAGAGAACAAAATTTGTAAATTCAAAGACACCCCCTCAGAAATCGTGCTCACAAGAGTTTCAAAAAATGTTTTGGCCCGAAAGCTTGTAAATCGCCCTCTGAGGGGGTTAGAGGATTACCTGATCTATATATCAAAAGCGGGACTTGTTTCTGTAAACTATAAAGTTGCAGCTAGTGCGCTTAGCCAACCAGTGAATTCTCTTCTTGCCAAGGGGGCAAACATGTCTATTTCCTCAGAGGCCTCTGCAGGATTTCAATTTCCAACTGCGTGGGTTCTTGGCTTAACATTTGAGCAATACTTGGGTTGGTATCTGTGGAAAAAAGGGTATCGCATAATCTTTAATCCAGAGATAAAAGCCTACCATATAAATCACGGCCAATCCTTATCACGTAACATCAAAGAGGCAAAAAAAAGAACGGTTCTCTGCACCGAAAACAGACTCTTGTTCTATAGGTTATATGGCAGTGAGCCTGACCTTTCAATAATAAATAGAATAGTGTTGCTGTTAATTGAAACAATTGCTGACATTAAGGGTGTTTGTCTGCATAAAGATACCTCTCGTATAGGCATGTTCAAAGACAAGGTTTTCGCAGAGCTGATAGGCTTACGGTGGCTTATCTACAAAAAATTAGGGTTGAACTATTCGCCGCTTACAGATTTGAAAAAGATACTACAGTAAACCGCTAAAAATTGAGATGCGAAGAGCCGAATGAAAGCGGCTCATTTTCTAAAGACTTAAATAATTAATCGGTTTTGTTTTTTTATGTGTCCAATCCTTCTGAAGCTGTCGCAAAATCATATTTCAAGGAGCGTAAAAATATGAAGGTCTGTATGATTTCTGGTCTGGCAAAATTTTCTGGGGGATTGGAAAATGTAGTCAACGATTTAAGTAACGTTTTGATTAAACATAATAACGTAGTTGTCAATATTTTTGGTCGAAGCAACAAAGATTTTGTGGAGTCAGGATATAACTGTAAAATAATTGGAGTTCGTCCTTATTCCAGAATAGGCCTACCCCCACACTACGGGAAATTTGAGTACAACTTGAAGGCTTGGCGGAAAACAAAAGCCTATGGTCCCTATGATATAATCCATGGTCATGGAGATAACTGCTTTTTTTCCTCACTATTTAGAGATAAAACCCCTTTTCTGATGACTTTTCACGGAACCATGGCAAAAGCCCTACAGGGATCAGATCTGCGAGATAAACCCTTTTTTTACGCTGAAAAAATAGCCGCAGCCAAATGTGACATTGCTGTCGCATGTTCATATGCAGTAAAAAACGAACTTGTCCAATATTATGACGTATCACCTAAAAAGGTCCAAGTAATTCACAATGGCGTAAACGTGGAAAAATTTATACCCCTCGATAAAAAAGAGGCTCGAAGAAAACTTTCGTTGCCAGAGCAGAATACATACGCCCTCTGGGTGGGTAGCAATCCTTATCGAAAAAGACTCTCAACAGCAGTTACAGCTGTGGAAAAATCACAATGTTCCAAGCTCATAGTCGCCGGAATGACAGGCCAAAACTTGGGAAAAACTATTTTCTTGGGAAAAATATCCGAGCCGGATCTGATTACTGCTTATAGCGCAGCAGATATTTTGCTTTTTCCAACTATCTACGAAGGCTTTCCGATGGTTCCCATAGAAGCCCTGGCCTGCGGTCTGCCCGCTATTGTCTCAGAGGAATCAAATCTGGGCGAAATAATCAAGGAAGGAACTCATGGTTTTGTTGTTAAGGGTGGAAACCCAACGGTTTATCAGGAAAAAATTGATCAGATTATTAACGATGATGCAATGCTAAAAGAAATGTCCACTAAATGCCGGAATCTTGCTTTAAATTATTGCTGGCAAAGACAGACAGAGAAATATTGGCTGATCTACCGAAAGCTTTTAAAAAATTAATACCTCAGACAAATTACGGCCGCGTTCTGCAGGCGGCGATTAACTCTCTGATGGGTTGATTATTTTTAGAGCTAGTTTTGCCCGCATTTTTGTGCGACTGACCCAGTTTACCGCCGGCAGAAGCGGATATTTGATGGAATCAGGAAGGGTATCCTTGGGTTCCTGATGAAGTCCCAGTTTAATCGCCAACTTACCTTTCGATGTCAGGGGTATGTAGTAGCGGGTTATGCTGAACTTGGAGAAACCATTGTTTTCTTTGAAGCGGTCAAGGGAGGGGTGATTGCCTATGCGTCCATACATCAGCCAACGTTCGCCTTTTTCTGCGCAAACTTCAACAGCCTTGGCTATGAGGGCGTTGTTTACGGCTTTGTCCAAGTGTTTCTGCATGGCAAGTATGTTTGAGAGTATGGCTATGCTGTCGCCGTGTAGTACCTGGATGAATCCGGCAAGTTCCTCACCTATGTAGGCACCTACGTAGGTAGAGTTTTTTTCTGCATACATGTTGGTTGCTACGGTTTCACGTGTTTCGCCGTAATGGGGAAAAGCCCGTCCCTGACGCACCGGAGTTTCGTTGTAGATTTTCCAAATACCCTCCGAGAGCTTATCTGTCTGCGGAACAATTGAAACTTGAAGCCCGTCTTTTTCGGCTTTACGAACCATATTGCGGGTTTTTTTTCCAATGTTATTCCACCATATTTGATAGTCTTTGATTTCCAACAGGGCAATGTTATCTTGGATTTTTATCCACTCAGGCGACGGATCGATGATTGGACAACACCATTTCCGATCGATAAAGGTGAAGATGTCTACATCCCTTGTTTGAAGCTTTGCGAGAAATGTTTTGGTTGGGTTAATATTTTTGTAGTACTCCCGAAAATCCCTCGCAATCCGTATGGATAACTTTTTGTGTATACTTACTGTATCAAGGTCACTATCTACATCCAACATTGTCTTAAGCGCATCATAGATGGGCCCCCTCTGAGTCTTTTTAGAAGTCTTAAAGAGCCAGTCGGGGTGTAACGTTATAATAACGTCATGCTGTATCCAATCCTCTATCTGCCCAACCACCGCTTCATAGCCATGCAGATAGCGGTTTCTGTCTAAACTCATGGTTAATTCAGGCCGATCATGGAAAGATTTAAGGGGAAAATCTTGGGGTATGGTTGCTCTGGCCTGACTCAATTTACGTCCCCATAGAAGCCGAGCTAACACTCGTTGAGTTCCATGTATGGTGTAGTACTGGATTTTGCAGTTTGTTTTCTTTTCCAGAGTTTTCCATTCTTCGAGCGGTCTGGTTGCGACATGTAGCGCCACCTCATGCTTCTCTGAATTCAGTAAATCTAGCATTCTTTGATCTGGAATTGTGTAGGGTGTGAAAAACCAATAAGTCTTAATCTGTTTTGGAGATTCGTTAATCATATGGGCAATGATGTGAGAGTTTTTGAGATAGTCTGCGCTTTTGGTGTTTTTAATCCGCAACGCTACATAGAGGAAACTTCTTGCTCTCGAAGCATACGGGTAGTCCACGTCGATTCTTAGCGTTATCATTGCCTGTTCAGACGCCAACTTATTGAAACGCCGTTTCAGTTATAAACCCTATCTTATCAATTCTTCACTTATGCGAATTAACTAATCAATAATCAGACCGCTGGTTTTTAAAATAAATCACCAATATTTAGTCATTGTTCACTCTGAGACTTTAGGTTCGAGGAACGTTTCGAGTTGAGCCCAAATCTTATCTTGGAAAGTTTGGGGAGTTAAAACCGAAATTCCCTTCCATAATTCTTCCCGTTTGGTTTCCCAGGGTTTGTCTGCTTCTGTCTGTTCCATGGCGTTGACAATTTTAGCCTTCAAATCCTCATAGTTGTCCCAACGATAATCCTGCGGGATGAATTCTTTCATGCCGCCGCTGTTGTGTACGATGGTGATGCATCCACTTGCCAGCCCCTCAACTGGAGCAATACCGAAGTGTTCCCCCTCCATGAGATGCACATAGATGCGGCTGTCCCAGAGGATATCCAGTAGCTGGGGTCCGGGTAGGTTGGTTTTGAGGCTATAGTTTAGTGGCAGATCTGTTGAAAAATGCTCAAACCAGGATTTTTCGGCTTCGATTAAGCCGCCGACGCTGACAAACTCGTACTGCGGCAGATCGGCCGCTAGTCTTTTGAGGATTTCATGGCGTTTTACTGGGATAAACCGTGCCACATACGCCACGCGTTTTCTGCGATTTGAGAGTGGTTTGTTACACCAGAATTTGTCAAGATTCACCGGCGGATAAACCACGACTGGCTCTCTGGCTCCATGGCTTTTCCAAAGCCTCACCATAGCTTCTTTAGTGTAGAGACTGTTGCAGAAAACTAAATCCAATTTGCCGATGCCCTGCTCCACCCAATGCTTAAACAACCCCAGGTAGAGCCTGCGTTTGAACGATCCCCTTGCATAGTCGTAATGGATTTCGGGAAAATGAACGTAGGCGATGTTTTTTTTAGCTTTATTGAGGAAAACCGGCTCAAAAGGTGAGCTGGATTGGGTAGAGAAGAGATAATCGTATTCCAGTTGAGAACGGTACTTTTTTAAAAGTTTAACAAAGTTGCGATGTCGTTTATAGATGGTAAAGGGCGGCTTTTCTTTAGTGCGTTGCCCCAGCGAATGAACCGCTACCTGCTTGGGCAAGTCTTCGCCTACGATATCGTGGTATCTGGCCGCGTCGAAGTCAAAGGTTAACAGTTCCACTTTTTGCCCATGATTAACCAAGGTTTTGATTACGCCATGACAGACGCGTTCGCCGCCGCCATAAATATCAAGGTATGGGTGAACAACAAGAAAGGTTGCCAAGCTTTTCAGTCTCTTCTCTGTTTGATATTATCCCTTTCTTTATGGTGGCTAAAGAAGTTTACTCGTTTATCATCCGATGCTTTATAGCATATTTTTAGCCATAATTGCAGAGAACATCTTCTAACGGGTTGGGTGCAGTTGTGTTTTGGATTAGACTTAACCGGCACCATAGCTGGTTAGGTGGCGATTTCTGCAAGCAAAAACAGACATTGCCAAGCAGTTTTGTAGCAAGATATATACGGTTGCACAAGATGACTAGTAAATGGTCTCTCGGTGAACAGAAACATGGTTCACACACAAAAAAAACTTAAAGTCATTTTTGCTGACCCGCCATTCGGACGGGAATCCAAAGGGGAAGCGGTGACCGAGTCACCGAACTTGGGCATCCTCTACATCATCGGCTACGCACGGGAACGTTTACCAAACGTGGAATTTTCCTATTTGGAACCCTTCCTCTCTATGGACGAACATCTCCAAAAAATCAAGGAAATAAAACCCGACGTTTACGCCATCTCGTTTACCACACCTCGACGGGAACTCTCCTTTGAAACCATAACCAAAGTCAAAGAACTGGGTCTCCAGATACTTATTGTAGCCGGCGGTGCCCACCCAACTATCGACCCCCAAGACATCCTCAAAAACACCGCCGTAGATGTCTGTATCCAAGGCGAAGGCGAAGAAACCACAACCGAGTTGCTCCAAAAAATCCAAGTCAGTCACCCCATAACCGACATCAAGGGCACTGTAAATAGGCAGAAAGACAATGGCGTGCGTTCCCTGCTAAAAGACATAAACTTCTTCCCAGCATGGGACATAATAGACTTTGAAAACTATGACGTCGCTGTATCAAAAAAGAAACGCATGGCGTACCTTCTACCAATCCGTGGTTGCCCAAACTACTGCACCTACTGTAGCAATCCCGTCTGGAAACTAGAAAAACCCTGGATACGTCAGCGATCACCCGAAAACATTGCCCAAGAAATCAACTACCTCTATAATCGGGGCATACGGGAAATCTATCTCCGTTCTGACACCTTCAATGTAGATATTAAATGGTGTTTGCGAGTTTGTGATGAAATTAAAAAGCTGGGGCTCAAGGGCATGACGTTCCAATGCAACCTAAGAGCCGACAAACTAGACGACGAATTAGCTCAACGTCTCCATGATATCAACGTTTGGTTGGTGCACATAGGCTTAGAATCCGCTAATGACCGTGTGCTTAGGGGTATCGGCAAAAATGCCACCCAAGCTGATAATGTTTGTACGCTTGAATTACTAAAGAAACACAAAATCAAAGTCTATGGTTTCCTTATGCTCTACAATGCTTGGGAAACAAATGGAAAACTTGAATACGAAACCCCTGAAGAAGTCAACAACACTCTTGAATTCGCTAAGAGTTGTCTTCGCGATAACCTCATAGAATATATCTCATGGTCAATCACTAATCCCCTCATAGGTAGCAAACTCTACGATATAGCTCGAAAATACAACATAGCTGTTCATAATGTCAAAATCGGTAATTGTATGCGGCTCCCAGGTATTACTGAGCAGCAGATGGTGGAGCACGTCAAGCAGGGTATGATACTGCAGCTTCTCAACGGTATACAGAAGGGCATGATAACTAAAAAAAGCTACAAACGTGCCGCTCAGAAAGCTGTCAAAATTCTCAACATGTAGTTTTCTCCATCATCGTAATTCTGCTTTCACGAAGTATGGATAACCTTTTATTCTGTCTGCTAAAACATAAGATTATGCCACTTTATTCAGATAATATGAAAGTTGATTTTGTCGTTCCCTCAAGAGATGAAGCCAATTCCACACTACTTCACCAAATCAGGGTCATGCCGTGTGCGGGGCAAATCATCAATACCCATGAAAAACCGTTGAGCGTGGCGCGGAAGCATGGGGTTTTGGCGGCTAAGACCGAGTGGGTGGCTATGGTTGATGATGACATGCTTCTGCCGTCTGATTGGCTCCAAAAAGTTGCCATGGCAATCGAACCCAATGTTGGTGCCATTGGTACAGTCGCAGTGCACAAGAACAGACATGCTGCCGCCTACGAACGGGTCGTGGGTGCTATCTACAACCTGAGCAAACTCGACACCAATCCCCATATAAACAATATCATAATCCGCCGCAAACTTATGGAGAACTATAACCCTCCAAAACTGTTCTTCGGCGAAGACCAAGTCTTCAAACGGTATGTCCAAAAAACCGGTTACCGCTGGAAAGTCCTGCCGTTTCTGGGAGCCACCCATATGGGAACATCCAAAAACTATGTAACCATTGGCATCTCCTATCGTCGTTATGGGCATTTTGGGCTCTACAAGCTGGCCCGGAGAATGGCGGCCCGCTTTATCTTTACACCCTTTGCGGCGCTGAGTACTTTGAGTTTTAAAACATTCACTTACCTGACCAAACTCAACGTAGAGTTCCTCGCCGGCTGGGCAAAGGAACTCGTAACCGAAAAACTATAGTCACCTATTTGTGCACAGTTTAAGAAAATTTATACACATATCTGTTCCAAGTCAGTCTTTTTCTTTCTGTCTTTCAACAGTTTGTTGTTGTCAACAGTATACAGTCACAAGGTCATTTATACTCCGTGAAGAAATGTTATTTTGCGAGAATAGCCATCCAAGAGGTACACCCATGCTTGGCGGATCTGCGGTTAGACTGGGTATAAATCGCCAAATATCCCAAAGGAAGGTTGGGATCTGCTTTTGATTTATGCCCTGTGTTAACAGTCGCTTATCCGCCAGGCCTACTTTTAGTTACCTCTCCCCTGTTGGTTTAAGTCGTTTATGTAGAGTATTTATTAGCATTTAGCCGCATGCTAATGTTTGTGAACCAATTGAATTACAAACAGCGCATGCATCCACGCGTAAGCAGAGCCGAAATTGAACTCTTTAAAGCGCTAAGTACCGCCAACCTAACAGGTGGCATGGTTACCCAGAAGCCTATAATTCTAAAATTCACTATACCCGATTTCTGCTGGATGGAGAAACGTAAAATCGTTTACCTAGATGGTAGACAGGTTCACTCCACAGATAAGGCCGAACGGCGAGATCAAGAAATTGATGAGTTACTGGAATTACAGGGCTGGAGTGTCTTGCGGATTGTCTATGACCCGCCTCTAACCGATGAAGAGTTGCAAAGGGTTATGGAACAAATTAAACAATTCCTAAATGTGGATGAAGACTTCGATTACAACAGTTATTTGCCGCAAAAACAATTCAGTTTCTCCAACTAATTCTGATTTTTTCTGAGGTTTAACCGTAATTGCTCCGTCTGATGGCTTGAAAAGCAAAATCTGGTTGCATCGAAGTGGTCTGTGGGTCTTGTGTAAACTTTCAAGAGTACTTTGTTGTGGTCCTTTTTTTGGTATTATTGTTTTGCGTACCAATGCGTGGGTCTATTGCGGAGGTGTATGAGACCTACAAGTTGCGGTGTGGTTATTGAGCAGTGTTTTGATACGCTTAAAAATGTGTTTGCTCAAGATCGTAGCTGTATGCACAGTGATGAGACTTTTGAGGTTGGTGTTTTATTAACCATCACATTTAGAATAGTTTATCGTTTCTAAACATGTTGCGGTCTCGCTAATTTGCTTCGTCAGTTAGTATTCGTTGTGGGATGTGATGACTTTTCTTTCAAGGATGATGGTTGAAGGTTGATGGCAAATGGCGGGCGGATATAGATATAGCAAGCATGCAAAAACGTTATGTGCCAAAACAACCTCAATTTTAGCCCTAAAAATGGTGATTTAATCCAAAACATATATAGCCTAAAAGTTGAAAATTAGGGCTTAATATAAATATTTGAGGAAAGAAAAATGCATAATATAAAAAGACTCAAGTCAAAAACATTGTTTGCTATCTCTTTAATTTGTATGCTTGCTATTGGAACCTGGATGGCCGTCTTACCGGCAGTCCAAGCAATAGATTATCCAACTTGGATAATAGCCAACGCTGGTCCAGACCCCGTGGGCGTGGGTCAACCCGTATACATTAACGCCTTCATGACTAAACCAAATCAGGGCGCCGCTATGGGTGACGCTGGTACTCGATACGAAGGACTTTCGATAGTAATCACATCCCCCAATGGAAACAAAGAAACTTTTGGACCAAAACAAGCTGACTCGACAGGAGGCATATTTATGGCATACTATCCAACCGTTACTGGAAACTATACGGTACAAGCATTTTACCCTGGACAAAACATTACAAACACTAACAAATACCTTGGATCCGAAAGCTCCATTATAACATTCACCGTGCAAGAAGACCCGATATCAACAAGCGCGACCAATCCCCTACCGACTGAATATTGGTCTCGACCGATATACTCAACAAACTTTGATTGGGGCTCACAGCTTGGCTCAAACTGGTGGGGACTTGGCGGGCCGTCATTTAGTCTAACTGGCGGGTACGACGCCCAAGGAAACGTCCAACCATACGGGCAAGCGCCAAAGAGTTCTCATATACTTTGGACAAAACCAACATCATTTGGTGGTCAACCGGGCGGCGAAATTGCCTCAGATCAAGAAAGCCAATTCACCTCAAGCTCAATAATGATACAACACTTCAACCCGATTGTAGTTTACGGCGTGCTCATATACCAGGAATGGCCAACTACTAATAATCCTTCAGGCATCGATAAACCACTTATGTGGAAAGCTATCGACTTAAAGACAGGAACAACCCTTTGGGAAAAACAACGCGGCATTACAAACAACGAAGACATCATATGGGGTCAAGTACAGAAATTCCATACAATTCAAGAATACGGCTCATTTGCAACCTTCTGGTCTGCAGGCCCTGCTGGAACTGCTGGAGGAACGCTCTATGTGTATGACGCATACACGGGCGCTCACCTGGCAAATGTCACCAATGCCCCCGCAGCCCCTATGCTAGGCACAAGAACTGGTATAGTGGATTCTTGGAATTACAACACTTTAGGCAGCATACTACGCTACTACATTGATGGCGGCAACCTAACATGTTGGAACTCAACAAAACTATTCACTAACCGTGTATCAGGCCAAGTTGACTGGTCACGTGGAATTGAATGGACACTTAACATTACCCAGGCTTACCCCCAAGGAACACCAGCATCCATTGGCGCAGTAACCGTTTCTGACAGTACAACTGGCGAGGGCGTAATACTTCTACGTTCAGCTCCAACAGAAATTGTCTACACATCTTCAGGCACTCAAGTTACAGCGGGCATCGAATTAACAACAGGAAAGTTACTATGGGGTCCGTTAAATCAAACAATACCGCAGTACCAAGACATTACATTGGTTGCAGCACGCGATGGCGTCTATATCTTGCATAACAAAGATACAAATGAAGCCTACGGTTACTCTTTAAACAACGGAAAACAACTATGGGGTCCAGTAAAGCTTACAGGAAACGCTTATAGCTATCTTTCGCGTGGCGCGGAAATTGCCTACGGTCAAGTTTACATTTGGGACTTTGGCGGCTATGTGCATGCGCTTGATCTTCAAACAGGCAAGATCAATTGGGTTTTCACCCGTGGAAGTTCTGGATACGACAACCCCTACGGCATATGGCCAATATGGCACTTTGGATCACAAAGCATTGGCGACGGTATGTTATTCCTCGCAGAGAGTCGAATGTACGATCCACCAATGGGTCCAGGGTACCATCGTCTCGCCATAAACTGCACCACCGGAGATCTCGTTTGGAAGATTCAAAGCTTTGCCGGCCGCGCACCTGGCGCTATAGCTGACGGAATGTTAGTTCAGTGGAATAGCTACGACAAACAGCTAAACGTATTTGGGCAGGGTCAAACCTCCACAACAATCTCTGTTGCTAACAAGCTCTCAGTCCATGGAGAAAAAATACTAGTGGAAGGCACCGTTATCGATCAGTCACCGGGCACAAAAAATGCAGACAGAGTTGCACGTTTTCCAAACGGAGTCCCAGCTGTCTCTGAAGATAGCCAGGAAGCCTGGATGGAGTACGTATACATGCAGCAAAATAAACCAACAGATGCAACAGGCGTTACAGTGGCATTAAGCGTGATAGATCCCAACAATAACCTTTACGAGGTCGGTACAACTACATCAGACTCTAATGGCGCATACGCGATGACATTCACACCATCGGTTCCAGGTCAATACACTCTAATCGCTACGTTCCCAGGCTCCGTATCTTATTATGGCTCATCTGCAGAAACCACTTTCATTGTTGACGAAGTTGCACCAACAACATCAGTGATAGCAGATCCGGTATCGCCACCAACTGAACTGTACTTTATAGTCTCAACCATCGCCATCATTTTAGCAATCGCTATAGTCGGCATATTACTGCTCAGAAAAAAACCATAAACAACATACCCTCTTTCTTTTTCTTTTTTAGTTACGTAAAAATAAGCTGGGGCTCAGCCGGTTCTGGTAGCATTAGTCGCGGTTGTAGGTATCAAGACGTGATTTTCTCACCTTAACCGAAATTTTTGTCAGATGTTTTAGCACACACGTTTTGGGACAAAAATATTTACGATAGGTTTTTCTTACATTGCATTTATGTTTTCAAGATAGTTGAGGTAACATAAATGTTTGCGATTTGAATTGAATTAAACTACATAAATCTATCCTATATTGGGATGTTGCAGACTTTTGCAATTTACGAAAAAAACTTTTCCAAAAACGGGAGATATGCTATAATGCAAGATGTGAAAATCTGCTAAGAAAATCATAAGGGACTGTGAGCTTGGTAAGTGCAGGAGTGTTTGTCTATTTCTGAGTTCTAGGCGTATGGTTTGTTGAGTTTTGATTTGTTGGAATGTGTCTTGTTTGGTTTGGGATGTTGGGCATGGGTGTAAACCTGGGCATAAATCTAGGTGTAATTAAAGTTGAAGTTCGTTGTTAGATTTTGAAAATAGGCTTGAATCAGGAGTTAAATGGCTGTTCTAGGTGTAAATTTGTAGTATTCCGGTTTTATATAAAGCTTGAAAGAGGGTGCTATACTCGTTTAGATGGCGCCGGGAGGGGGATTTGAACCCCCGCGGCCCCGAAAGGCCACAAGCTAACAGGTACACACCCTGAAGAGTGCTATCTCCAGGCTTGCTCCCTGCCGGGCTAGGAGACCCCGGCACAGAAAACCAGCTTCTAATACGGGCTAGTTTGCACCACTTCTCTCACTTACGCAGAATTTAAAGCTTTATAGAAGACATGTCGTCTCCCATTATGTAGTATGTATTGATGTATTCCGATAGTGATGGTCTACTGTATAGACTGCGGCGCACTCTGCAAGGTGTCCTTTTTGGCTCTGAAATAAACTCTGGCTGTATAGGGTGACCGCCTAATTTATTTAGAACCAATCCTATCTTCTTTGGACTGCGTTTTCGTTGGGTGTTTAGCAGGAGATGAGTCTAGAAGAAAAGCCCCGGCTTATTGTTTTCGACGTTGAAGGTGTCCTCCTCCCCCAAAACCGCTTTATTTTTGAGGTGGGAAAAACTTTAGGGGTTATTACGTTTTTTAAGTTTGTTTTCTGGGGTTTACTCTATGAAACAGGATTCATCACTCTTGAATCGGCATTTCGACACATTTTCGGAGAACTAAAAGATGTAAACTTTGACATTCTCACAAATGCCTTCAATAAAATCCCTGCCGCGCCTTATCTGCAAAATCTCTTCAGCCAGCTTAAAACCCGAAACTGCAAAATTGCTCTCATCAGCTCAGGTGTTCCATCAGTGCTGGTCAAGAAACTTGGGAATTCTGTGGGTGCCGATTACGTTTATGGTGTTGAAGTTGAACAGAAAGATGGTAAATTAACCGGTGTAATTGGGGGTGATGCCATAACCAAAAACGGCAAACTCAAAATTTTGCGCGAAATACTTAACCGTGAAAATCTGTTGTTTAGTGATTGTATTGTAGTGGCTGATGACCGCAACAACCGTTGCATTTTTCTGCCTGGTATGCTTAGAATCGGTTTCAACCCCGACTTTATCATCCGAATCAAAGCTGACAGAGTTGTCAACGGTAAGTTGTCGGGGATTCTTCCTATTATCGATGGAAAACCGCGTAAGCGTCATTTTCCATCCGTAAACGATCTTGTCCGAGAAGACATTCATGCTGCCGGTTTTTTTGTGCCCATTTTGGCATCTATGATAGGCACCCTCGCTGTTATCATATCGATAATTGCCATCGCTGTTGTCTATGCCGTCTCAGAACTGGCGCGGCTGGAGGGACGCACGGTGCCGCTGATTTCTGCCATAACCCGTAGGGCCGCCTCTCAGTCAGAACTCTATGGCTTCGCCGCGGCGCCGCTGTACTTTGCGTTTGGTATAGTGATAACCCTCCTTCTGTTTCCATCTCCTGTATCGGGTGCCGCTGTTGCCATGTTTTGTTTAGGTGACAGTGCTGCCTCACTGTTTGGAGGGTTGATTTCAACTTCTTTGCCCTTCAACAAGGGCAAGACTTGGGAGGGGTCACTTGCGGGTTTTGTTTTTGCTTTTTTGGGCGGGGCATTCTTTTTGCCGCCTCATTTAGCTTTGGCTGGAGCTGCTATCGCTATGGCTGTCGAGGTTTTGCCCTTGCCGATTAATGACAATGTATTGGTGCCGGTGATTACGGGTGCCGCCCTGACCTTGCTGGTTTCAATAGTTTAATGCTCCGAAATCAGAAAAGCGACGATTAAGCCTCAGAAGGACTGGGCATTGTGAACTGAGCGCTAAAACTCTGGAAACCTGCAATATTTATTTAAACTTGAAACCACAACCATAGCGGATATATAATTAATATACACATGACGCTATATCAGATACCGAGGATGGCATGGTTTGGCTTGGTATGATGACCCCATAATTGTGTTGGCAGTTGCGGCAGTGATAATCATCGCATGCGGCACAGTCGTTTTCGCCATGCACAGATACAGTAGCAAAAAAAAGGTGTCACCTAAAAATGTGTCTCAACCCCAGCCGTCGCAACCCCCCGATTTGCAGTATACCCGCACGTCTATGCCAATGCCGTTTAGGCTTTCTAAAAGCATCCAGGGCACTATGGCATCAAGTGCTAAGGATGAACTCCGCATGCTTGATTTGGAGCGCGAAATTTTAGGTGACGCAATTAGACGTCTCTATGAAGCGCAGGCAGAAGGAAAGATCACTGAGGCTGAGAGAGAAAAACTCGCTGCCAGCTACAAACAACGCATGAACATAATCAAAGACTCCATATCTAAAGATGAATCTATCATTGCCCTCCATGAGTTAGAGGGCATGCAGGAAGACCTCATGAAACTTTTCAGCGAACGCTTCGGCGAATTAACAAGTAAAGTTGAAGAGCTCCGTACACGTATCGACGTCAAACCTACCCGGGAAATTCCCTTTAAACCGATTCCAACAACGCCCATCCAGATCGATGACGCTGAAGAAGATGAGGATGAAGAGGAACCTGTCTCAGAAGCTAGAATCAGCGAACGCAAACCGGCTGTGAAGAAGCGTAAACCGTCAGAGGAGAAACCCACCGCCAAAACTGAGGCTGAACGCCGCATTGAGTCGATTCGGAGTGAAGTGGAGAAAGTGCTCGATAAGCTAGGACAGATGGAGATTGAAGGTTAATGGACCCGATTACAGAACAGAAACAAAAAGCCGCCATAGCGGCAGTGAAGCATGTTAAAGATGGTTTCGTCGTGGGTTTGGGTAGCGGAAGCACAGCTGCTCTTGCTATAGAAGCGCTGGGTAACAGAATAAAAGTCGAAAATCTCCATATCATGGGTATCCCCAGTAGTTATCAGGCATTTCAGTTGGCAGTCGACTGTGGCATTCCCATAACTACCCTTGAGGAGTACCCTCAAATTGATGTCACTATAGACGGTGCAGATCAGCTGACTTCCGAGCTTTTCCTAATCAAAGGCGGAGGAGCCGCGTTGGCACGTGAAAAGATCGTTGCCGCCGCCTCCAAACTCAACGTCATTATCGCTGACCAAAGCAAAAAAGTCCAGCGGTTGGGTGTAAACAACCAGTTTGTCCCCGTCGAAGTCATCCCCTTTGCTCTTGCGCCCATCAAACGCAAACTCGCAGAACTCGGAGCCACCCCCGTCATACGGGAAACGAAAGGTAAACTCGGACCCGTCATAACCGATAATGGGAACGCAGTTATCGACGGTTACTTTGGTGAGATAGTAAACCCTGCTGAACTCTCTATAACAGTAAAGATGATCCCTGGTGTGGCTGAAACAGGCTTCTTTGTAGGCTTAACCGACATCGCCTATATCGGTATGGGTAGTGGCGTAGAAAAAATCTCTGTACAAAGAAAATAACATACATAGACCCCTGGCATCGCCCATGCGGTCACCTTTTTAAAAGCAAAAGAAATGGCTGGAAAATCAGCCGAGACATTTTCTGAGTTTTGCGGATTCAACCAGTGCCGTTTTGGCTTCCGCATCCTGTTTTTGGAGATATGAGAGTAAAAAGTTGTTTGTAAAGTTTTCATGTTTTCGCTGTGCTATATCCTTTGGTCCAAGTGTAAGGCTTAGTTTTTCTTCCACAATATTTAGGTCTTCCACGATTGACGCGAGGGCTTCTCTGAGTTTTTCCTCGTTCATGCCTGCACGTTTTGCGGTTGTCCGGCTCATCTCCAGTAGCATGTTTATATTGTTCATCGAGACGTATTCGCCTATTAATTTTATATCACTGTTTATTTTGAGGTAATGTTTACTTAGTGTGCTCCATTCTTTGTCGGTTAACATACCCAATACTTTCATGCCGATGAATTCCGGCGGCAACCCAATGCTGTATAGTGCCGCGGCAAACGAGATGGCTCGGGGCAGACACACACCGGCGACGCATCTGCTATAACCAAATAAGCCGATGTGTAGTTTACGGGCTCTACGTTGGGGTACATAGGCGGCAACACTGTTGATAAAGGGTGCTAAGACTTCAATTTGGCGTTCATACTGAAGCCTACATTTATGTAATATGCCCAACAGGTTTTCCTCTTCTTCTGGACTGATGGTTTCGGGGTTGCCGTTTGGAAGCCGCTGATTGAGACTTTGAATGCCCTCTTTAACCTGCTCAGTGGGATAATCATACCGAAATGCTGACTGGATAGTGACTGTGGAGAGTCCTTTGTATTCTTCAAGGAAGTTATCGATGTTATCGGGGGAAAGGTGTCCCCTAAACGGTTTAGACCCGACCCCCAAGATAGGGTGAATTTCACCATGTTGCTTCTCAAGCGCTTTGAGTTTGCTTAGTGCAATTTTTGTGAGCAGAATAGCACAGATGTACCCGTAGTTTAAGGCGGGATCAGAGCGTGCGATGAAAACACGTTGTTGCTTAGGTTTTATCGCTTTGAGGTAGGGCAACACGATGTTGTCCACGTGGAGTATGCTGTCAAAGTCTTCAACCAAAGGAATCACTTTGATCGCTTTGGGCTTGATGTTTCCTATCCAGTCTTTGACGGTTGTGGATTCGTAGAGTGAGGCGTCTTCTGCGGCGACGATGGCTTTCTTGTAGTAGTTGAAGAGCATAATGACCTCTTTAGCTTCCGTGGTAAAGGGCAGAATCACCTCAAATATCGGAGTAATTTCCCGTTTGTACGCCATAGAGGCAACATCGGAGGCAACAGGGATGTTTTGGAGGGTTTCAACGATGATTTTCTTTTCAGCCCCTTCGATTTTGGGATTGGGGATGCGGTAAGTGAGAAATACGTCTTCTCCGATGGTGTGGCTGGCAAAATATTCCCAGTATTTCTGGAGCAGTTTACGAGAGACGCGGGTATCGGTGTCTTTTCCCTCTGAGTCCCACATGACCTCTTGGCAGCCTAGTGTGCTGTATGCATAGTATGCCTCGAGAACTTCGGCATTGCCGTTGATGACATCTTCTTTGTTCCACTCAGGGTTACTTGCATTATCTGGATGCTGAGTGGACATCGTATTGGGTATGATTCTGTTTTTATCAAGACTATCGCTCATCTGGTATTCCCGCATGAAGCTTTAAGTAGCTCAAATAATGTGTAGGCACGTTTATTTTAATTTTGCAGAGGTTTAATCAACAAAAATACAATCAATTACTTGTGTTAAACGGCTCAGCTTAATTTCATTTTCTGACACACCTGCTAATAATTGGTGTAATTTTTTGCATTACATGCCAAATTTATCGCCGAAACAACTCCTTGTTGATGATGTGTTCGGGGAGTTTTGTTGAGTATGTGTTAAATTTGCCAAGTTTAAGCGCAAAAAACATTTAACCCGAATTTCGTGTTACTTCCCATCACAAATAGTGCTTCAATTGCTTTCTTTAAGACCTGCATTCCCGAAACACCTAACTATTTTCTTATTTGAGAAATGAAACTTAAAAACACCGATTTTACCTCAAAAACTCAAAAAATCACAAAACAACCACATATAACACCACAAAACAA
>JAIRTW010000121.1 GCA_031254875.1 Candidatus Bathycorpusculum termitum | reverse complement strand
CTCAAGTGTTAGCTGTTGCAGCTGTTAATACGACAAAGTATATGCCCTATGCGTGCAAATTTGCTTGTACGGCTCCTGTCTCCATTCCGGCGACTATTGCTGCTGGCGGTATAATCAATGTTTACTATGTACCGAGTACTGTCAAAGTTACATTCCTTCCTGGTGATGTAACTATGGGTTATCTTGTTGATGCGAATGATGTCATAGTGAAGACAGGTACACCAAACAACAGGACTGTAATCGACGTACTAATCGGCACTCGGCCCAATCGCGAAAATGTGCCTTATCCCTTTGCAATATTTGGCTATAAATTCACTGGCTGGTATTGCGTAGAAGATAACCAAACTTATGCACCTAGTGACTCCAGGTATCCAGCAAATGTTACTCTGCCATTAGTGAACGAGGAATTAACCTTTATAGCACAGTGGGCTTTAGTCAATCCTAAACAAACATTCCCTGACAAAATCCCTTCAGAGCAGCACTTTGATCAATGGTGGGCAGATTACGGTGTCTTATGTGTTTCATCTAGCACGACTGCGAGCGGTAATTACGAGGTTTACTTTGCTGACTGGTTCTTTGGTAGGCATGAGAGTTGTAGGATTTCTTTTGGCGCAAATGCTAACAAATTCGATTATGAAATCGTATTTACCAAAGATGGTGCTACCGCCTATAGATACGTAAATGGTAAACCCGAAATAGCAAATGACATGGTTATACCTGGGCCTGACTTGTTTACTGTCATTAGAGATGGTATGCATTACACCAAACAGAAGGCTTTTGACTACGGCGCAGGCGACAATGAGAGCGGCAAATTGTTTGGTTATCAGTTTGTTAATCCCTTTGGATCTGGCGCAAAGCTGGCCTGGCTTGGACCATAGATAGATTCTTAGAGTCTATCTACCAACAACTTTTTTTTATTTTAACTTTAACCAAAAATTTTCTGTTCTCAATAATCGAGAAAACAAAGGACGATACGGTCAATGATTATTGTAGTTCTGTTTAAGCCTGAATTCTCTGTGTTTTTGTAATATACCTTTTGTTTAGGTTGGTTGTGTGGTTAGGGTTCCGATGGGGATTTTGAGTACTTCAAGTATATGATTCTTTGTAGCTTTGTTAAGGGTGTGACGGCTTGGCTTAGATCCACCAAAGTCACCACTGGATTTTTTCAAGTTCCAGCAACACTTTATCAAACGTCAAATGCTTCGTCTCAGCTCCGTTTAAGTTAAAGAATTCCGGGTTATATAGTGGTGGTGTTTGTTTCCATGGCATGGTTTATGATTGTTTCTTCTTCTATGGCTTTTTGCATCATGCTTCGAATGGCTTCATTTATATTTCCGTGGAAATAGGGTTTAACGATTTTTTGGGCAAATTCTTTGAGTGTCTCGACTGAAAAATTATGGAATGTCAAGGACACTCGCAGGTCTTTTTTGGTCGCTGTTTGTGTTTGAGTCATGGTTTCACAGATTTCAATTGCGGAGAACATCTTTTAAGACATGTGTACACGCGACTCTGTGAATGAGGGGAGGGGTCAGTTAAAGTGTTCGCCTTTATCAGTCCAGGTTTGCTTAGCTTAACTATTTATCTGGGTGGGCATTATCCAAAGTGACGCGGAAAGAAAGAGAAATAAGCCTCTCTAACCTCCAGTTAAAGAGAGGTTTTTGAGATGTATGATGGTTATGTGTTTCTTTGTGATAAATTAAGCCAACAGCAATGTTTGAGCACTAAGCGCTATGTATGCACTCCTGCGCAGGCCAAGCCTCCAGAACCCATCAAGGAAGGCTCAGTGATCTTTCTCTACAGTTCCAGCGACGATAACCTGCTGGGGCCCTTCACAGCGCTATCTGAGGGTGCCGCAGAGCTTGATGCAGGCGCTTGGGCAATGAATATAGACACTAATGTTCCCTCTGAGGATCTAAAGGTAACTTGGGAAGATCTGCATATAATCCCAAACGCCCGCGAAAAGCTTCCCTTTCTTGTCGAACCAAAAATTTGCAAACTTTCCACTAAGCAAACACAGTGGGCACTGGACCTGCTAAAACAGGGTGAACTCTACCTCTATACCAAGAACAATAGCGCTGTTTAGAGACTGCATGTTTTTGAATTCCCAAAAATTTACCTACTCGCTAAAAGAGAAGAAAACACTGCTAAAAATCTTGCAAAAATAATGGCTGCTATATCTGTTGGTTATGTTGTTGCTCTGTTGGTTTGCCATGCACTATCGATGATAGTCATTTGATTTTTGGCATCTATACGACAGTTAAGCAGGTATGTCTGGTTTAGTTCTAAACTGTCATAAACTGTTGTGTTGGAGGTTATGTAAAATTGTTTGCCGTCTGTGAAACTAACCGTATAGTTAGCGGGGTGGTTGTTAGTAACAGGACCCTTAGCTTCTATTGTGCCGTATTGTTGGTCGGGAATTTTGGCGTTCTCTATGATATCACCAAGAATGTAGGCTACAAACCCAAATGCTACTACCGAAACAAGCAAAGTTGCCAGCACGACAGTTTTAAACCCATCCACGCCTAACTACCTGCCCCTACATATGCGGGGTGACTAATAAAAAAATCGACAGAAAACCCCCAAAGCCGTCCCAACATCTCATGAGTGACGTGCTCTTTGTTGAGGTGGCGGTTGTGTTATTAGGGCTTGAGTTGTTTTTTGATGGCCTCTTCTGCTATGGCCACCGCCTCTTTTAGCTTATCACATTGGGTACCTCCACCCTGCGCAAAATTGGGTCGTCCCCCGCCTCCCCCGCCAAATATGGGTGCGGCTTCCTTGACGATGTTACCTGCGTTAATGCCCCTCTTGACTGCGGCTTCACCTGCCATAATCAAAAGCCGGCAGGTTTTGCCATCCGCCCCATAGTAAACTGTAACGGTTGCATCATTGCGCTTGATAACCTCAGATGCGGTGGTGAGCATACGATTAACATCGACAACTTCACCAAAATCCCGCTTAACAATAAATACCCCCTCTACTTCCACCGCGGCTTCGGCACTCTGGGTTTGGGTAGCGGCACTTTCCTTTTCGGCAAGTTCCTTGATCAAACGGCGCTTTTCCAGCTGAACTTCTTTGAATTCTTTCACCACTTTCTCCACGGTCTTGTCCAGCTTATCCACCGGTGCATTGAGACATTCAGAAACTTTTGTGAGCAACATTTCTTGTTGTTGCACAACAGCAAGCGCCTCAAGTCCCACGGCATAACCCAACCGCTCCACACCATCTTGCACCCGTTCTGTATAGACGATTTTGACAAAGCCCACCTCACCGGTACTGGCCAGATGCGTACCTGCACATGCTTCCACATCCCAATCACCGGTTTGCACCACCCGGATATCTTTGCCAGGAACAGCCCCACCCTGATAGAGGCGAAAACCATAAAGAGATTCCGCTTCATTTCGGGGATACCACTTGGTTTTAACTTTCATATCGGCGCCTATAGCTTGGTTGGCCAAAGTTTCGATTTTGTGTGTTTCTTCTTGGCTGAGCCTGCGGTAGTGGCTGATGTCTATTCGTGAGGTTTTGAGTCCTTTTTGGGTACCGGACTGCCAGACATGTTCGCCCAAGACGCGACGGGCGGCTCCGTTTATGAGATGTGTTATGGTGTGGCTTTTCATGAGCTGATAGCGGCGTTCCCAATCCAGTTTACCTTGAACTGTGGTGCCTTCTTTGAAGGCGCCAGGGCTTTTGAGTTTGTGCACGATGACTTTGCCGATTTTCTGCACATCCACCACCTCATAGCTTATGCCATCCGCGGTTAGGTTGCCCAGGTCGTTGGGTTGTCCGCCGCCTTCGGGATAGAAACAGGTTTGATTAAGCACAACATAGACACCGCCGATGACTTTTTGCACACACGCATCAAATTCTTTCATGTAGGTATCCAAATAATATAGTTGCTCAGTAGCTGGAAGCTGTTCCGCCGCTTTTTCCAGAGCTTCTTCTGCTTTGGCTTCTTCCTCTTCCACGGGCTTTGGTGCTTGCATATGCCGATTAGCAATTAGAGCATAAAAATTCTCTGGAACCCCCACTTCTACCCCTTCTTTCTCCGCGGCCTGTTTGACTATTTCCGGGGGTAAGCCCTGAGAATCGTAGAGTTCAGCGAGTTTCTCCTCCGAAAGTTTACCTTCCCCCCTGGATTTGAGGTCGGCGGCTATACGTTTAACCAAACCTTCCCCCCGTTGCAAGGTATCTTTGAATTTTTCCTCTTCAACTTTGAGCATCTCGATGATTTCACCCTGCATCGCTTTGATGTGAGGAAAATCTTTTGCCCAATAATCCGCCTGCCTCTCGACAATATCATAGAGGTCGGCTGGTTGCATGTTTAGAATGCGCATTAAACGATAAACTCGGCGGAACAAAAGACGTGCGAGGTAGCCTTCTTGTATGTTGGATGGCACCACCCCCTCAGAGAGCATAAAACTCAAAGTTTTGGTATGATCCAGAACTGCCCAAGCATTCTCAATGGGTACCAAAACCCTCTCTAGCGTCGCCAAATCGATGCCTGTGAGCTCGCTGACACGTTTACGGGCAACCATACGATTGGCACGTTTATCTACGCTGACCAATCCCGAATACTTGGCAACCCGTAGCAGAAAATCATTATCTAAACTGGTTATCCCCGCCATCGACAACACCTTATCATGGAGGTCACCATAAATCGCCTGGAAAAGACTTGGCACACCCTGACTAATCCATGTAAACCGATCAATGCCATAACCCGTGTCGACGGTACGTATGGGCAACTGAATAAACTCATCGCCCACCACTTTGTACTGCATAAAAACCAACGTACCTACTTCGAGTCCGCGAACGATGCATTCTACATCTGGACCTGCGTTGCCGCCGCCGACCCAGACGCCTTCTTTGTAGATGACTTCCTCTGAGGGGATACCTAACACCTCAGTGGCAAAGCGTTGATGGAACCGTACCGTGTCGTCTTTCCAATAGATTTCTTTATCCGAGGTATTGAATGCGTGGGCACCGCCCATCTCAAAGATGGTCAGGTGTCGTCCAAAGGTTGGTCCGGTGTTGGAAATATCTGTTAATCGGATAGAGGGCTGAGAAATCACCAATGGATTTGCCGGCGGCGGTGCAATGCCCTCCGTAACATAGGGCTGAAAGTCAATTATGCTGGCATGGGTGAGGTAAATGTCTTTGCGCCAGCGCGCCACAACCGGGTAGGGTTTTATACGTGTATGCCCGTTTTTCTCAAAAAACGAAAGGAAGGCTTCCCGCATTTCGGGGAGTGTAAACTTGCGGTTTGTAGCTGGATTACCCAAGAAACTGTAACATCCGCATTCATCACTGCCCGATTCGCCGCAGGTTTCTTGATTTTGATTTTGTGTCCAAAAGTATTCGTTGCATTTGGGACAGTGTTTTCTGATGAAACCCTCTTGCTTGAAGAATGGAAGCTGATATGCTTCTGCTGGGAACGTTTTTTCAACCATTAAGTAAGCCTTCCTGCATATAATTTGTTAATTACGAGATGGATTTATGGATTTCACGGATTTAAAGCATTAGCTCAAAGAATATCGTCCAATCCATTTTTTATGGGTGCAGATTATGTCTTGACTCACATTTTACAGGATTGCACCCCGCCTGATTAAATTAAATCCGAGAGTGTTTATATTGGAATGACAGCGTAGTGTTTATGGGATTGTACTGTGATTTGTCCAAAATGCAAGAAAGATCATTCAGTAAAAAATGGTCATCATCATGGTAAACAGCGCTACAAATGTAAAGACTGCAAATGCCAATTCACTAAAGAACAACCGCGTGGCAAAAGCGCAAAAATCAAACATTGGGCCATTTTACTATATGTTAACGGTTTGTCTTTTCGCGCTATAGCAAAACTTGTAGGAGTATCACACAAAGCCGTATATGATTGGGTGAGGACCTTTAGTCTTGTAGCTTATGAAAAACCCACTCCACATGGTGAGATTGTGGTTGAGCTTGATGAGTTGTGGTATTTTTTAAAGTTTAAAAAAACAAGCTCTGGATCTGGAAAGCCTGTTGCCGCACCACCAAGCAACTCATTGATTGGGAATGTGGAAACCGGGACAGTAAAATCTTAAAACTGATGTTAGGTCGTCTTAAGAGGTTTGATGTGTCTGTGTTTTTTGCTGATAGTTGGGAGGTTTATGCTGAGCTTATTTCAAGGGCGTTTTTGGTACAGACTAAAGCAGAGACTCATGGTGTTGAGCGGAATAATTTTCGTCAGAGGCACTGGTTTGGTCGTTTTCGTAGAAAGACTTGCATAGTTTCACGGTGTAAACAAATGGTCGATCT
>JAIRTW010000096.1 GCA_031254875.1 Candidatus Bathycorpusculum termitum | reverse complement strand
TGCAACAAAATAGGACACACCCTATCAACCATAAATTTTACTCAGAACACACACCTGCAACAACACCCGCGCTTAGCAGGTCAAAAGTCAGGATTAGCGTTGTGGGTCAAGCTAAGACTAAAACCTACAATTTGCAGTTTAAGAAAATGACCGCTGACGCGGAAAAAGGTGTTCGATTTGTTGGTTTCGATTGTATGGAAAGGGGGGGGTTATTTTTGATACTGAATGCTATATGGGTTATTCTATGAGGTAGCAGACTCGGATTTGGGTGTTGCCTTTAGTGTCCACATAGACCCGATAAGAGCCAACAGTGTAGGTGTCTGCGCCGTTGTTGTTGATGCTAAATGTTTCTGTGAGGGTATTTGTTGTTGCGTTGGAGAGTTCTTCAGTTATGGTGATTGTTAGGTTGTTTTTGTTGCCATTGAGTTGTGTAACAAAGGCTGTCGGAGTGACACGGATAATGGTTACTTGTTCAGTCGGCGGCTCATACCGATCGTTTACAAGCTCAACTATAAGTGTCTGACCGTTTGATGTCAATGTAAGCGCGATTGTCTGCCAGTTATCTACCTTAGCAGCCTCAATGTAGGAGTATGTATTGAGGTAGCCAACCCCCGCCAGCCAAGTTTTAGCACTGCTCAAAATTATGCCATCAAACTCGGCCGTTTGTCCATCGATTACAGCGGCAATATTTTCAATTTCTAAGGGGTGGGAGAACCATACACGGAACACCCCGCCCAAATCGCATATATCCACAAAAAGCACCGGGCCCTCCACAGGTCTAAGAGCGGCGTTCATATCAACAATCGCCTGCGTAAGAATATGAGTAGCCTGTGCAATAACCTCCAAAGAGTCATCTGGACCAAAGCGGCCGGCCTCAAGCCGCCCATACACAGCCAACAAATCCGCATGCACCTGACCCGCAGTACCCATTATGGTTTCAGCTTCTAAAACCGACTCAACACTAAACCCAGCAAATAAATCCCTGCAAAACTGCCAAGTCTCAACATCATAATACGAACAAAACTCAACAAACGCCACATCATATGCATTCAAGATGGATGTATCGATAGGTTGCCAGCGGGCAGACAAAGTAACATCACCTGTAGTGTTTTCAGCTATAGTTAAAGAACCTGCGGCAGATATCGTGGTGCCGTCAGCATATTCTATAACCCAGCCCAAGAAAGTAAAGTCTGGCTTAGTGGGATCAGCAATACTAAGCGGCAGATCAACCACCATATAGACCCCGGGGTTACCCTCAGAATTAGCACCGCCGTCTAATTCATAGATTATAACATACTGAACGACAGCTTGAGCCCAATTTGTAGTGACAACAACATTATTAGTTGGCATAATAAAAGTTGCCTGGGGCTCACTTGATAGCATCACTCCGCCCTCATTAACTGTCCAGCCCAAGAAGCGGTAGTCAGCTCGGCTTCCAGCATCAAGAACAACAAGCGCACCGGTCACATAATTACCTGCACCTGAAACTGTTGCGAAACTATCAGTTACAGCCACAGTATAGAACACAGCAGGAGCGCCGCTTGTGTAGCTTATGTCATAGTTGTTGTATCCTTGTGTGAAGGGGGTAGTCCAGATTACGTTGGGGTCTATTTGGGCATGGTATATGGCGTCGTGTAGGGGGTCTCTATCATATGTTGCTGAAGCGCTGTTATTTGCGAATACCACGCCATTGTAAACAAAGAGCTGGTTAAGGTCCGCAAGGGCTACCCAGATTCCTCCGCCATCATTTGAGGCAGTGTTATCGGCTATTGTTCCGTCATACAGCTTCACAATGCCCCCTGCAATGTATATACCGCCGCCATTAACTGCACAATTGCCAAAAATAGAACCATCCCCATTCAATATCATAAAGTTACCTTGGTCATTGTATATGCCGCCGCCAGTTTGAGCAGTATTGTTCACTATGTTGCAATTTGACATCACAGAATTGTCCCCGCCGTTGTTGGTTATACCCCCGCCACTGTATGTTGCGGTATTGTTTATTATCGTAGAATTTGATACGCTAAAACTCCTATCACCACTGTTGTATATACCACCGCCACCGAGGGCGGTGTTGTTGGTCAGTATACAATTTGATACGCTAAAATCGACACCTTCGTTGTATATACCGCCGCCAGCACTGGCGGTATTGTTTGCTACAGTAGAATTTGATACCAAAAAACCAATTTCATTGTTGTATATGCCGCCGCCTGGGCTGGTGGCAGTGTTGTTTGCGATGATACAATTTGATACGCTAAAATCGACACCTTCGTTGTATATACCGCCGCCAAACCCTTTGCGGGGGTAGTAGTTAAACCCGTTAGCGGTGTTGTTTGCTATGGTAGAATTTAATATCGCCAAACCAAGTCCTCTACCGTTGTATATACCGCCACCGTTAGATGTGGCGGTGTTGTTTATTATGGTGCAATTTGATACCAAAAAACTGCCCCCATAGCTGTTGTGTATGCCGCCACCATCTTGGGCGGTGTTGTTTACTATAATACAATTTGACACCACAAAGTTTCTGCCACCGTTGGCAGTTATGCCGCCTCCGGTTGGGGCAGTGTTATTTGCTATGGTGCAATTTGACACCACAAAACCAACCCCCCCATTATTGTGTATACCACCGCCAGCGCTGGCGGTATTGTTTGCTATGATACAATTTGACACCACAAAACTGCTCCGGTCGTCGTTGTATATGTCGCCGCCCACAAAATTACTCCGGTCGGAGTTGAATATGCCACCGCCATACGAATCGGCAGTGTTATTTGCTATGGTGCAATTTGATATCACAAAATTGTAGCTGAATTGGCTGTCGAATTGGCTACATATGCCACCGCCAAACCCTCTGCCGCCAATGACATTGTTGTTTGTTAGGGTGCAATTTGATACCACAAAACTGGTGCCGGTGTTGTATATGCCGCCGCCGTCCTGAGTGGCTTTGTTGTTTGTTATGAGGCAAAATGACACCACAAAACCGTCACCGGCGTTGTATATGCCGCCACCAACGCCGCCGTTGTTAGCAATGTAGTTTGCTGTGTTGTTTGCTATGTTTGCTGTGTTGTTTGCTATGGTGCAATTTGATACTGCAAAATTGTCTCCAGTGTTGTATATGCCGCCGCCAAACCCGCTGACGCCATAACCGATGATTATGTTGTTTGCTATGGTGCAATTTGATACTGCAAAATTGTCTCCAGTGTTGTATATGCCGCCGCCAAACCCGCCGTCGACAGAACTAATGACAGAGTTGTAGGTTATGATGCAATTTGATACCACAAAACTGGTGCCGGTGTTGTATATGCCGCCGCCATTGTCAGCACTATTGCCTGATATTATGCCGCCAAAAATATTCAAACTGCCGTCGCTGTTGTGTATGCCGCCGCCCAAATTATTAGCGGCGGTGTTATCCGAGATCACACCGCCAAACATACTAAAGGTACCACTATTGTGTACGCCTCCACCATTGTTGTTACCCGATATTGCACCATCAGATAAAGTGAGGGTGCCGCCAGATTGAACAACTACTCCTCTGCCGGCTGCACTCTCAGCATGGGTTACATTTATGCCGGCAAGCTCTAACACGCCATTAGTCTCAACAGTGATAGTGGTTGCGCCATCAGCGCCAATGAGTTTAAAAAATTCTGTTTTACTATTGCTTATTAGCGTAATGTTTTTTTCAGCCGCAATAACAAGCGTTCCACTAAGCCCAATGTCCCCCTCAAAGGAAATAACTGTATATACCCCGGACTCTGCGTTATCAACTACGGCTATGAGTTCAGCCTCAGACTCCGCATACATCACATCCTCAAAAGAAGTTTCAGCACGTACTATCAACATTCCAGAGGGTAGAGAAGAGATCAGTAAAACCAGTAGTAAAGAAATAAACAATAAGTTTTTGCGAAGACTGTGCAATTTGGGTAATTTGAAGTTAGATTTTTCAACACTCATAACCATAATTAATACACCTTATACACTATAGCGCTAAAACGTTAACCGCGTATATATGCCGTCGCATGTATGCTATTACACTACACACATAAATTGTGACTCAGTGTAAATATGAACCGTACGCATCGGCAGATGTTGTCCGTGAACTGTTAGATGCGGCCGATTCCGACAAAAAACTAATTCGAGGCAATTGAAAAAACTGGAAAAAACAGTTTCGTAAACTAAATACTCCCGTAGTTACTGCGAGTAAGCGCTTATCTGAGACGATGATGCCCGCACATGTAGGCTGGAAGTATTAAGATAGGGTTCGTAAACACTTGGTCAACAAACGACTTAAACTATCAGTAAAAATAGCCAGATGGGGACGATAGCGACGTTATTTTGAACTTCTAATGTTTCTTTTGATAGTATGAGCGCGTTTGGTGAATTAACTATTTTTTTAAAATCTATAACACCATAGAAGTCTCGGCTTGTTATCCTGGACTGATATTTAAGCTCAACTGCGATAGGCTTAGATGAGCTCTGTTTTAGTATAAAGTCAACTTCTCGTCCCTTTTTGCCTCGCCAATACATGACTGAATTTTCGGAACAGAAAAGTTGTTTTTGTTCACATAATCGAAATGCCAAACGTGCCATGTGATCTGCAGCCACCCCTTCTACAAGAACACCTACTTTCATTGGATCTTCAAGATACTCCAAGGTGGACACAAACGGTTTTTTTCCAGTGATCCATGCCCTCATTGCATGTAAGAAAAATGGGTCAGTAAAATACAGTTTCTTTTCCTTTTGGTAGGCTGGTTTATTTCTGTTTGCGTCATAACAAAACATATGATGAACCACGAAACTGTCGCTTAAGGTGTCTATATATTCGGCAATGGTGTTGTGGCTGGCTATGTCTGTGCCTTGCTTTAAGGTGTTCCAGCTGATGGGGCTTCCAAAAGTTTCAACAACCCGGCTTATGACTTGCCTTAGATAGTTTTCTCTTTTTCCCCATTTTGCCAAGTCTCCAAGGACAACATCCACATATGTTTTGTAAATATTTTCCGAGATTTCGCCATGTTTTAGATATTCATCAGTAACTCGAGCTATTCCACCCGTTAAAATATAGCTTTGGAAGAGCTTTTGCAACTCTTTTGACAGGAAAGAAAATTCTTTGATCTCCTGTGGAATTTCACCCTCTAGGAGTTGGGTGAGGATCGCTTTTCGGTTTTCCCATTTGCGCATGTGGTGCTGTAGCATTGTAGCATTAACATCTTTGCTTAATGTTTCTGCATATTCCGAAAATTTCATCGGTAACATGACTTTGTCGAGCAAATCCTTTGTGTCTCCTCGTCGTCCGGGCAGTTTTTCTGAGGCTCTCTTAATGTCTAATGTATGTGACCCTGTTAGAATTAATGTGGTCTGTGTTAAACTGTCTTTGTCGGCAAGGAATTTGATCGCTTTTTGCCAGTCTTTGACTGATGAAATTTCGTCAATAAAGAGGTAAGCTCTTTGTTTTTTATCGGGTCTTATCGTTTCAAGATATGATGAAAGGGTTTCTGCAAGTGTTTTGGGGTTGTCGATTAAATCACATGTATAGTAGAATATGTTTCTGGCGGCCACATTGTCTTTGATAAGTTTCTGTATCATGTCTTTGAGGAGGGTAGTTTTACCAACTTGTCTTGGGCCCCTTAAGGTGTAAACTGCGTCTGTATCAAGCTCGAAAGTGTGTTTTATCCTTGGTACCCCGCAGACAGTGGATTTTGATAAGGTGACAATTCTTTTGTCTTGGAATATTTCCTCAGGGTTTTTCCACCAAGGGTTTTGATCCATGAGCTCGATAGGAATTGACATACACTTGAACAATATTGACAACGTGTTTATAAATGGCTTGTCAATACATTGACAACGTGTTTATAAATGGCTTGTCAATATACTGACAACGAGTCAGTCAATATATTAATAAAAATGCATGTGATAATGGATATTTGTAGTTGGTGTGTTGTAGGTAGTTAGCGTGTTGTTGGACTTTATTGCGTTTCGGTTAGTTTTTGGTTTTCGGTGGTTAGGCGTTGGTTTTCCTGCACTAAAAGCGTCACGACTTTGTTGAGCTGGTCTATGTACCGTTGTTGTTGTCAATTACGCCCCTGCATTGTTGTTAATTGCAACACCCTTATGGATTATACCTCCATCATTGCTGATAGGTTCCAGTTATTAATAGAGCCCGAATTGGTAACCGTAGCCCTGTGCCGTTGTTGTTGATTACACTACGAGTTAAAAAAATCGCTACGGAACAAATGAGCCTTATCTTGAGCTTGCATCAGAGCAGAAATAACTCCCTCAAGTTTTTCCAGCCTTGACTGCAACTCCAAATTCTTTTTCTCAACCCCTTTTTTCTCGCACTGCTCGCTATTCTCTAATTTTAGAGCCACTTCCTTATCCAAAACCAAACCACACACAGTACAACGAACGTTACCAAACGGATTCTTATTGTTGCAACGGGGACACACAAACAATTTTACTAAACCGGTTTCTTTTGACGCCGCCCTTAAGCCATGCAATTCAAGCACCGCATCCTCTAAGTCGCGTGCAGAAAAATGTACATACCGGCCAGTCATTTTACTGCCATGCGTCCAGCCAGCAAACTGCTTCAACATAGATTCAGTAAACACTTTAGCCATAGCCGTAAGCGAAGTATGCCGATAGAGATAGGGCCAAATAGTCTTCTTTATACCTGCTTTGCGCGCCAATTTTCTAATTATTAACCGAAAATGTGTGTAGCTTAGCCGTTCGCCTTCATGGTTATTATCTAAAGAACACCACAGAGGCGCTTTGGGTTCCCCTCTGCAGGGTGCTCTTCTAACCATTCCAATAGGGGTCTGCTGGAGGTAACAAGGGGTATGTGTTTAGGACCCGTTTTTCCGTTAGCCGAGATAAGACAGTAATCCTCTTTGAAGGTTGCACTGTTAGTGTGCATAGTTAAGAGTTCACTTGGCCGCAGGGCCGCTTCAAAGAGCACATAAATCATGGCATTATCGCGTTTGTTAGTGGCCGCTTTGAAGATGGCCGCCATTTCTTCTTGGGTAATCAGGTTTTCGGGGGTGACACGGGGGTTTTTCTCTTTTATGGCGAGGCTTATCCAGCTTACCTCTGGGGTATGGGGGTGTCTTTGGTGTAGCTGCCCTGCTTTGCGTATTGGACAAGTTTGCGCAGTAAGAGTTTGTTGTCACTTTTAGTGGTGGCTTTATTTGGCCGGCTGTTTATACTCACAACTATATGCTCAACATCAGTTTTAGTCAGGGCCTTAAGATCAACCTCACCCATAATGCGTAGCAACGTGGGCCAAATGGGCGGCGTATTTAGATACGCGTCCTGTGGCGAGCCCAAGCGCGCCTAGGTGATCTAAAAATTGCAAACTTTTTTCGCCATTAAACAGTTATTTTATGTTGTGCGGGATCGGTCGAGGCGCTGTTGATAATCATGAACTGGCCGCTCAGTTGGTGTTGTTGTCATGTCTTTTTGTTTTTTAGAAGGTTTTAAACCCGAAACTGGAGGAAGCGCACTATACACTGACCGCTGGTGCGGTAACCGGGATTTGAACCCGGGTCCTAGACTTGGCAAGCCTATGTACTAACCAAGCTGTACTATTACCGCTTGTGCTTATGTAACCAACAATCTAAAAACCTCCTTATAAACTCTACAGCAAAGTATCTTGTCATTCCTGTTATGCTGTTTTTGGTTTTGGAACTATTTGTTTAGTTTGGTGATTCTGGGTTGTGGTTGGGGGTTGTGTTGTGGGGTGAGTGAGTTTGGGTGTAAACTTGTTTGTGGTGTGTTTTTTGAGGTAAACTCTTGGTGGGGTTTTGTGTGGGGTGGTTTTTGTTTGGGTGTGGGAAAGTATTAAATATTATTACGGAAGATAGTTTAGATACCATAACAGATATGGTTGTATGTATGTTAGTACACGATCTTTACTTAAAAAACAAAGAAAACATCGGTATAGAAGCTATTAAAAATGTAGCTCCAATAAAAAAAATATTCGTTAAAGCGGCTGAACAGATTACTGTTCAACTAGATCCCAAAACCCTAGAACACTACGGGGCAAACCTAAACCCAAAAACCCCCGCTTCCTATTTTCAAGAAACATTAATGATGCCCTCAAACAACCTAACCTCAATTGGTCTACCCTATAGAGGAACCGGAGCCGCCGCCAAAAAACCCTACATAGAATTCTATGGCAACTATAAAAAAAACAAACTAACCCTCTCCATAACAGGCGAAGACCAAGAACAAAAAAAGATATACGAATACACCTACAACTTTGAAAACAACAAAGAATCCACCAAACCTCCATGTGATCTACTGCTTTTAAGACTAGACAAAAAAAACTACTTTGCTAATAACAAGCCGCTCTTTAATACCTACCAAGAAGCCGGGATTATAACACCCGAAGGCGCCCTGCCCTCCAAAGTGTTCACAAGTGTCTGCAAAACATTTGCTTCTTTTTGGAAAGAAAAAATAGCCTTTGGAGAACTCAAACAATACAGCAGTTTTTTATTCCGCATAATAGTCTTACCCCTTCAGCTTCTACCCCAAGGAAAAGTTGAGTACCAAAACCAAAAAGAACCCCCCCCAGAGGAATCATTTGAGGACTGTTTTGGGAACCCCGCAACAGGTTACCCCTCAAAAGCAACCATAGACGCCAAATTCATTTCATTTGACGATGAAGCCTTCTCCATTAACTGCAAAACCGGAAAAGAATTCTACCAAAACATAGGCATAGGAGACAAATCCTTTCCCAAGATATTTCTACCCGCCGATCGTATAATCAAAATAGCCGGCTTAGACTGGTATTTCTTTGACCTAAGTGACCCCTCACTAAATTTCGCCGACAAAAGATCAGGTATCTATGACCAGTTACTTGGCAACTATATCATTTTATCCAAACACTCTGCAAAATCTGCGCATAAACAATCCTCTCTAAAGGTTATATGCACTAAAAGAGCACAAGCCAAACTCGAAGTGCTTATAGATGAAAATTTAACGCTAGATCAAATGAAAGGGATGCTCAGTCGTACCCAAGATACCCTATCAAGTCATCCAGGGGCATTAGAGACGCTTATAATAGAAAACAACAAAGACATTATTTGGACAGACTATATCACCGCCATAAGGTACTTCATGAACGGCGCTCATTTCGACCGTGTCGTTTTGGTTCAGCGTTTCACTCGTATCCTTCGCGGTCAGCTTTGGGCTTGGATAAAGGGCAATAAGCCCATCAAAAAAGAAACGGCTGAATTTTTTGGTGCCTCCCAGTTTTGTTTGAATCTTTTAACTAAACATGAGTGTGAGTTAGATATGAATAAAAATGAAGAGTATGCCTACAAGGTCGGCGTTATCGCCGGAAAATATGTGAAATTTAAACGTGATAAAGATGAAGCAAATAACTCGACCAAAGATATTTTAACTTATTCCAAATACGACCGGGAGCGCCTTCGGTTTGTTTACCAGCGGGTTGGTATAGGCTTATCCCTCTCCAAAATGAACACCGACACCCTAAGTCAATCCATAAAAAATGACATACCTAAAGAAGAAATAGCTGACGCCCAAGCCCATGAGGACTTTTCTTACTTCTTCTACAAGGGTGTTTTTGAAAATCTAACCTGATTAAGGTGATAAAACATGACTGTAAATCAACAATCCGAATTAAAAAACCTTAAAAAAGAATTGTTGTTCTACTATGAATCCCGACAGAATCCCAACGGCGATCCCGGCTTTGAAAATCAGCCGCGTCTGATGCCTGATGGAACCATAATGGTTACTGATGTGCGGATTAAGCGAACCATCCGCGACTATGCAAAAAGCAAATATGGCGTTACCTTGTTTGTCGATTTTGGAGACGAAGGTACCCCAGTTAAGGCCGATGAGCGAGCTAAAGAAATTCTTGGCGACAACCTCAACGAGGCCATAAAAGGGTTAGCGATTAAAACTTTTGATGTTCCCTTGTTTGGGGGTCTAGTTACTATCCGCGCAGAGCGAGGAAGCTCCCAGAAGTTAACTGGTCCGGTGCAGTTTGCTATAGGCCGAAGCATTAACCAAGTGCAAGTTCTAAACCCCATGATTACCGGCAGGTTTGTGGGCAAAGAGAAAAAGGGTAGCTCACAAGGCGACGAAAAACAGGAACAATTCAGCACGTTTGGGAAATTCTATGCAGTGGATTATGCTTTGATTAAAATACAGGGTGCTGTTAACCCCGCTAACCTTGGAGCATACTTAGCAGACATAGACGTCGTGGAGAGCTTCAAAACTGCAGAAAGCAAACTGTTCTCAAGCCTTTGGGAGGGTACCAACGCTTTAATCACTCGATCCAAGTTTCCTCAGAGAAGTATATTTCTCTTAGAGGTAACCTATAACGGATCCATCTACAATGATCTGCCGGTTTTAGTCGAAGAAGACCCTGAACTTAAAGGCCGAGCCAGCGGCTTAACGGCTTCTCCCCTAAAATTCCCCAAATTGCTTGACGCCCTCAAAGTTCGCAAAGAAAAAGTCAAAAAGATACGGCTGGCGTCCTGCAGAGAGTTACTCAAAGACACCCAACAACTCGCAACAGACATTAAAGCGCTCGGCATTCCCGTGGAATTGATAAAGACCGAAGAACCTGCGGGGGAGACAGTCACTTGAGTATTGTCTCCTTCGATCTTGAAGGAGACTTTGCAGCCTTCAAAGACCCCTCGGTGACAACCAACCAGATAGTAACAGTCATACCCTCAAAGAGTGCTCTAATAGGCCTGTTAGGTGCTCTGCTTGGCGTTAAAAGATCCAACTCATTTGATAGCCTATACAGCGAAGGATACCTTAACCTGCTAGGACAAACAGCTATAGGCCTCCAAGTCCACAGCCAAGCTGACAAATGCACTTTTTTCACAAACCACCGCTCACTCAAAGAAGCCAAAACTAAACCCTACAAAACTGAACTGCTTGTCAATCCAAAATACACAGTTTATGTAAAGTCCACTGATGAAGTAAACCATGCGTTGCTTAACAGATTGCGAGACAACCAGTTTGTTTTTTCGCCGATGCTAGGCCATGCATATTGTCCAGCAAGAATCCCGCGGTTTAAAGAAATTTTGGATGTTAAAGAGATTGAACCTGCCGACAAGCGTGTTTCCACGGTTCTCTTAGATGAAGTTGTGGAATCAAGGTGTCGCGATCCCGGCGTAACGTTTGATCGGGTCCCTGATTTTCCAGCTAAGGTCATAGTTGAGCGACATCTACATCATTATGTTGCTGAAGGTTCATTGAATAGGGTAATATTGCGTCACTATATTCCTGTTCCTGAAAATGGAAAAACCTCCGTTTTGGAAATTGAGAATTATGAGTCTTCCTTATCGCTGGCTAAATTTTACTCTGTGAATGGTTCAAATCAAGCTTTGTGTCTGTTTTAGCTGGCGGTTTAGTGATGATTGACTGTTCTGAGTATTTCTTGGCGCGACCCAAAAATTCGATAGATACGAGTTCAGGGTTGCTTGCGCATTCTCTAAAAACGGCACGCCGCGCCCAAAAGTTAGCATCCAGTTTGGGTTTAGGGGACACAGCGTTCTATGCTGGTTTGCTCCATGATGTTGGAAAGCTTAACCCATATTATCAGCTTCTTTTCTCAAGCGGACAGATTAACAGAGCATATCTTAGGGCACATGCAATTTTTTCCGCCTTAGCAGTCAATAGATTGCTGAATATAGAAATTCTGCCAAAACATGCCCAAAAACAGGCTCTCTTTGCAGTAGCTGGACACCACTCAAAACTTAGCCAGTTCACTAAAAGTCTAGTCTATATTGACCAGGATAAAACGCGTTTCGAAAAAAGTCATAGTGGTACCTACGATAACTTGCGGCGTTTTAGCCAGGAGGTAAGGGAACTCGAAGAATTCAAAGATTTAGCTTGGGACAAGTGTCTGCGCAAGTTTCAAAACATACCCCAAAATGAAGCTGACTTCACTGCTGAGGACGACTTTGTTTTGGCTTTTTTGGATTTTTCTTCCGTGTTCTCAGTGCTTATTCAAGCCGACCGAGGAAGCTTTTTTGAATGGACGCAACCCACATTTGATATAAACTTAGACACGAACGTTTTGGTAAGGGCTGGTTCTCCCTTATCTGAAGTCAGAATGAGTTTCCAGAAGCGGCTTCTCTTAGAAAATAATTTCCAAGATAAACTTGTAATCCTCAAGGCACCCACCGGCATAGGTAAAACCAAGATATTTCTAGACATAATCAACAAAATTTCAGAAACCCAGCGTTTTGAGCGGGTTTTTTATTTCTCGCCTCTGCTGGCACTCACTGACGATTTCGAGGGTAAACTTTTCAATACCGGAAAAAATGCTTCAGTCCTTAATCAAGTCGATGCAGAAAATGTCCTAGTTTATAATCATGCATTTACTGGTAATCTGCTCAAGAAAAGACAATCAAAAGATCATGGTGTTTGGATCGATATTGAATTTGAGGATCCAGAATTTTTTAAAACCCTAGAATATTTCGAGCGGGAATCTTTCAATAAACCGCTTATCATCACCACAACCCAGAGACTGCTAATGGTGCTCTACTCAAATGAACCTGCTGATAAGGAAAAACTTGTATCGTTTAAAAATTCTTTTCTGATAATCGATGAAGTCCAGACCATACCTAAAGTTTTGCTCCCCAATCTCATGGCTCTACTTGCGGCGCTTACTACAAAATATAATACAAGAATCCTTCTGGTTAGCGCCACTATACCTGATGAACTAAAAAACTTGCCCAAACTGACAACCCCGAAAGAACTTGAAGAAAGATACATGCAGATGACTGCTAAACGTATAGAACACAGGACGGACGATCTGGATGCCGCCGGCGAAGTTGCGCTTCTTGGAAACAATGAACGCACGCTATTCATGTTCAATACCCGAAGCAAAGCCTTGGGTTTCTTTGAGAAAGTATCCATGCACAAACCCGATGCGCTTTATTTATCCTCTGGTATCAAGAAATGTGACAGAAGCAACATCATTCAAAAAAACCTTCAGGGTAACGGTCCTGTAACAGTGGTTTCAACACAGGTGTTAGAGGCAGGGGTAGATGTGAGTTTTAGCCGTATGTATCGCGAGATAGCTCCCCTGGATAACATCGTGCAAGCTATGGGCCGACTTAACCGTGAAGGCGAACGGAGCGATCCTGTGCTCACAGTTTTTAGAGTTGACGATAACCATATGCCCTACAGTCAGCTTGAGGTAGAAGAATCCAAACTGTTGATCCCTAAACTTAACTCTTCCATAGACCTTTACACGGCATTGCCTGATTACTACAAGAAGGTATCCGCTGAAAATTTACGAAATAAAAACTTGGCCAAAGAACTAGATGATAAAATGCGAAAGCTAAACTTTGATGATATTTGGGATTTTATTAAAAGGCATGCTTTGCCCGCTGAACTGGGCGATTCGCTTCTTGTGCCAAACATCCATGAGTATGATGAACTTAGGCAACAGTTTTTGTCTTCGGGATCATCCAGGGATCGGGGAAAACTTTACACCCGGTATGCAGAATTTATGGCTCAGTTGCCGCGTTCCCTTGAGAAAATCGATGGCTTAGACGCTTTGCTTGATGACGAATTACTTGAGTTGGGTGTTCTATTGCCCAAAAAAGACGCTCTCAACAGTGTATATGACCCAAAAGTGGGGCTGGATAAATGGGTGAAAAAAAATGTCTAAAGTAGTTCCTCAAGACGAGGCGGCGGTTAGAATTTGCAGGGTTAAACTTAATGTTTCAGACCAAAATTATATCTCTGCAGTTAAGCTTCGGGGATTCATTGGTAGCCTTTTTGTTGACGACGCCGAATTTCATCACCACTCGGAGCGGTCTTATCATTATCCGCTGATTCAGTATAAACGAGTTGATAGCGAACTGCTGATTCTTGGTTTTCAAGACTACGCTAGAATCCTTTTGAACAAAATGTCTGCTGTGGATAGTATTTCAACAAGACACGGAAGCTTTAAAGTTGATAGTCAAGAGATGAGTTTATTGACCTGGTTGGTACGAAATACTGCTTGTTGCTACGATTTTGTTACGCCTTGGCTTCCGTTTAATGAAGCTAATTACTCTGCCTTTAAGGATTGTAGCAAAGAGAAGCAGAAGACTTTTTTGGAAAAGATATTAGTGGGTAACACGCTGAGCTGTCTCAAAGGGCTGGGTATTTTTGTAGATTATCGTATTGAATCATACCTTGCATCTTTCCGTCCTTTTTATGTGAACGCGCATGGAAACCCCTTTGAGGCATTTACTGCACGCTTCTTTTTGAATGTTGAGATGCCCGACTTTATCGGTTTAGGAAAAAGCGTTTCGAAAGGGTTTGGTACTATACGGCGAGTGCTATGATAGTTGAGATAAGCGAGCATGGAAGTGCCCTAAAACGGGATCATGAGTGCTTCATTGTTCAGACACCTTCCGGGAAGACTGAGATTCCTGCTGAGAAAGTCGATGCTATCATACTAACCGCTAATGCACTGGTCAGTACTCAAGCAGTTGCTCTCTGCTTGGAAAAGAACATTCAGCTGGTGCTGGCTAATTGGGCTGGCAAACCGTTTGGACGGTTTTGGGTAAGTACTCCGGGCAGAGCAACTGAATACAGACGCAAACAGTACCTGCATCAAGATACAGTTCTAGCGTTTAAAGTATCCAAAGACATAGTTACCTGCAAACTCAGAGCACAAAAAAAGCTCCTTGTCGATCTAAAATGTAACCGAAAAATTATAAACGAAACAACAAATAATTCTATAAAATCTATCTGCAAATCCCTGCAGAGACTAAACGATCTTGAATATACACCTTCTTTTAAGCAGACTCTTTTGGGGATTGAAGGGTTTGCAGCTGCCGAATATTTCTCAGCCATCTCCTCTATTCTACCCAAAAAGTATGCTTTCAAAGAAAGAAGCAGACAGCCTGCTCAAGACAAATTTAATGCAATCCTAAACTATATCTATGGCATTACATATTCAAGCGTTGAGAAAGTTGTTATTCTAAGCGGCTTAGACCCCAATGCGGGGATATACCATGCTGATTCTTATGGTAAACCAACTTTGGTTTTTGACCTAATAGAACTGTTTAGAGCTAAAGCTGATCGCATCGTAGTGAAATTGTTTACAAAAAAATACGTCAAGGACTCTTGGTTTACTTCCTCAGAGGACGCGCCATTAGGAGTCTTCCTATCTAAAGAAGGGCGAAAAGCCGTGATCACTGCTTACATGCAGGATGCATCAAATATCGTAGAGAAGGAGAGCTGGCTTTATTGCAGAAAAATAATGGCTGCCTTCACAGAGGAGAGTTAGACATTGAAGAAAAACATGTACTATGCAGTTTATGATATTTCTGATGACAAAACCAGAACACATACCATTCAGACGCTAAAAGACGTTGGCTTTGTTCGTATACAGAAAAGCGTTTTCTGTGGCTCTTTATCCTCCCAGCAGAAAAAGGATCTCATAGAAAATCTTAAACGGATAACAGGAGAAAATGAATCGGTGTATCTGATTCTAGCCTGCCAGAAATGCTTTGGGAAAGTCACCATTATCGGTCATGGATTTGATAAAGAATATGTCACTAATGATTTGGAGAGTATGGTTCTTTGAGCGGTTACCTTACTGTAACAAATGTAGTGGAGCATGCATTCTGCCCACGATTTACCTACTTTCAATTGGTACTTGGTATCGAACAAAGAGAAGGCAAACGGGGCACTGTCCAATCTGGACGTGCTTTCCATAGTCGACATTCAACCACTAACAAAACATACAAAATAAAACACTTAGCAGGTATAAAACAAACCGAACTTCTCTTTTATTCAAAAAAGTATTCGTTTTCGGGTAAAATTGATGAAGCCCTAGAAACAGAAACGGAAATTCTGATAATAGAACGCAAATATTCCGATTATATAGTAATAGGTTCAACCATAAAAACCCAACTTGGTTTATTGGCTATTTTGGCAGAGGAAAATACGGGAAAAGAAGTCCATAGAGCTATTGTAATTTTTGATAAAAAGAAAAGAGTGGAGATGCCTGTCAATATTACTGAAAAAATTAAGCAGAAAGCGCTATTGATGCTCCAAAAAACAGCTCATACAATAAACTCCAACAACATACCCTACTCAAAACATGATAACCGATGCCTAAACTGTTGCTATAGAAAAATCTGCCCCTAAACCTAAAAAATAAAAACATATTTGATGGAACTGTTAAATGGAAAAAGTTAATCGTCGTACCTTTATAAAGAAACAAATAAGCAAGCACCACTATCACCTGCCCGCTAAAAGTATCCAAAAAATGCCGTAAAACGCCAAATAAACCCTAAAAATATGGCTGTCCAAAAGGGAAATCCAGCAAAACAAGGATTGAAACTAGGCTTACCCTACATCCCCCCCACCTTCATAGATAGTCCAAAAGGGAAATCCAGCAAAACAAGGATTGAAACTCACTGGAATGACAACACCCTCTATGAAGGCGACATCAGGTCCAAAAGGGAAATCCAGCAAAACAAGGATTGAAACCACTTATTGACGCGGCGGGTGTTCCGCGCGGTATGATGTCCAAAAGGGAAATCCAGCAAAACAAGGATTGAAACAGTTTCTCCAACACATACTCCTTCGACACAATCCCAGCGAGTCCAAAAGGGAAATCCAGCAAAACAAGGATTGAAACAAGTACAGTGAATTCGGTGGCGTGAATTATAAACTGCCCAAAAGAGAAATCCAGCAAAACAAGGATTGAAACAGTTATACCCCAAAACATTAACTGAACAGGACTTCAAGTCCAAAAGGGAAATCCAGCAAAACAAGGATTGAAACCGTTCAATTCACTTCTGCACTCATGAGCTATCTTGAAGTCCAAAAGGGAAATCCAGCAAAACAAGGATTGAAACTTATTCGTTGGCGGGTTGGAGTACGAATCCTTCAGCGGTCCAAAAGGGAAATCCAGCAAAACAAGGATTGAAACACTTTAACTCTACGAACACCTAGCGCGGGCCGCATAGTCCAAAAGGGAAATCCAGCAAAACAAGGATTGAAACGCGATGAGGTGCATGACTTGTGTGATGGTGTATAGTCCAAAAGGGAAATCCAGCAAAACAAGGATTGAAACTAGAGTGCATCAGCGGCTCTCTGAAGACCAGCCTGGTCCAAAAGGGAAATCCAGCAAAACAAGGATTGAAACGTATCGTATGTAAGAGTAATAAACATAATCTGAGAAAAGTCCAAAAGGGAAATCCAGCAAAACAAGGATTGAAACCATAAAGTTGGCTTCGACGTATATGCGTGTGGGTTTGTAGTCCAAAAGGGAAATCCAGCAAAACAAGGATTGAAACTCTTACACAATTACAACTTGAGATGGATCTTCTAACGTCCAAAAGGGAAATCCAGCAAAACAAGGATTGAAACACTCAGAATCAATGGGCTATGGAGGATCGTCCTTTTGAAGTCCAAAAGGGAAATCCAGCAAAACAAGGATTGAAACATCAAATTGTATTAATTCATCCGGGAGGGGAAATAATTGTCCAAAAGGGAAATCCAGCAAAACAAGGATTGAAACATATCGTCGGGAAAGGTTTGCCTGAATACAAAAAGGTCCAAAAGGGAAATCCAGCAAAACAAGGATTGAAACACATGTGTATGTGTGGGTTTGGTTGTCCTGGAACCCAGTCCAAAAGGGAAATCCAGCAAAACAAGGATTGAAACATATGAAACAACGGTAAATACACCCATATTGTTTAGTCCAAAAGGGAAATCCAGCAAAACAAGGATTGAAACTTATAACAGTGCTCATAATCGTTATCAAGGAAAAGTCCAAAAGGGAAATCCAGCAAAACAAGGATTGAAACAATAGTAGTTTCTCTACTACTTCTTTTGATTGTTATGAGTCCAAAAGGGAAATCCAGCAAAACAAGGATTGAAACCTCTTCTACATCCTGCTAATCATTGAATCTGAGCGCGGTCCAAAAGGGAAATCCAGCAAAACAAGGATTGAAACCATAAAGAAACACTACAATCCAAACACCGCACCCAAAGTCCAAAAGGGAAATCCAGCAAAACAAGGATTGAAACTGCAAATACCACTACCTACCTATTGCTACCTACCTATAGTCCAAAAGGGAAATCCAGCAAAACAAGGATTGAAACCTGTGAATCGTGTGTCTGTCCAGGGTTCGCTGGGGGGTCCAAAAGGGAAATCCAGCAAAACAAGGATTGAAACATGTCGGCTTCCTGGTTTTCTTTGACTGCTCGGTTAGAGAGTCCAAAAGGGAAATCCAGCAAAACAAGGATTGAAACTACGTTTGAATCGCCGCGTAACCCGTAGCTGTGGAGGTCCAAAAGGGAAATCCAGCAAAACAAGGATTGAAACTAGCGGCGGGTTACCAATCAAATGGAAAATAGGTGGTCCAAAAGGGAAATCCAGCAAAACAAGGATTGAAACTCTTCTATGTGGTCTCGGAGGAGGGAGCTTAGGGATAGTCCAAAAGGGAAATCCAGCAAAACAAGGATTGAAACATATGTTGAATCAACCTAACGCAACCAACCCCAACAGTCCAAAAGGGAAATCCAGCAAAACAAGGATTGAAACCCGGTGACTCCTTGAGGACTCTGCGCGGTAAGTGTCGTCCAAAAGGGAAATCCAGCAAAACAAGGATTGAAACATAATTGCTTTGTGGCTTTCGTATCGCCATCCGTCGTCTGTCCAAAAGGGAAATCCAGCAAAACAAGGATTGAAACTCTCAAGCAACGGGTTGGTTGTGCGTGCTACGTCGCCG
>JAIRTW010000071.1 GCA_031254875.1 Candidatus Bathycorpusculum termitum | reverse complement strand
TGGGGTGACGGTACTGTTGTTGTTCCTGCTACTTGTACAGAAAACGGGTTAATGTTTTTCTATTGTACAAAATGTGGTGTGTTTCTTGGTGAAGGGGTAATTGATGTTCTTGGTCATAACTGGGATAAAGGTGTAATCACTATTCCAGTTACTCATGAAACTGATGGTCTAATGACTTTCACTTGTTCGCATTGCGGAGTAACATACACAGAACTAATACCAAAACCTTCGGACAACACTTTATCAGTCAGTGGTGTTGAAATAGAGTTTGAGGCCGTTGGCGGTACAGTTACGCTAAAACCGACACAAACGCAAATGACTGTTATCCTGTCTATTCCCGGTAAGGACGTTATTTTTGATTTACGGGGTCATACTTTTGTAGAGCTGTATGTTGGCGCTGGATGGTTTAAGAATGTTGATAAGACAATCATAATCAAAACTGCTGATGGTGAAGCTACTGTGAATACTAAATCGCTTTGGAATAATTCAGGTAAAACAATATTGATAACTGTCGATAACGGCAAGCTCAATTTCAAAAATATATAGTTACCTGTTTGGAATTAACACCCATTTGTTCAATATGCATTGCATGCGGGGTGTTCTCTTTCTTTATACATTTCATGTCTTTTTAGTGTTCTATACTTGTTTCTTATGAGCCTGTTATTTGCCGGCTCATCAGCCTGTCATCCTAACGGTTGTCAACTTTCCATACGGCGCGGCCTTTTCCCCGGATATGGCGGTTTATGTTGTTCGTTTATATACGACATTAATTGGTTACTTTTTGCGCTTTATTAGGTGGCTGTATCGGCACCGCCGCTTTGTCAGTATAAAAATAACCGTAGCTTTTCCCATGCAACTGAAACCTTTATTCTAAAACTAAAATAATGAAATAAAAACTATGATGTGCTTAATTTTGGTCGACTAAGTGTGCGGTGCCGTCGGGGCAATAGACTTTTTCGTTTTTACCGACTTTTCGGTATCTTTCGCTACACATATGTAGCATTTCACATCCATCGCAATCTCTGCTTAACACTTGGGTTTCGCCTCCTGTTAGTACCTTCTGCGTGGGTTAATTGCTTATAAGGATATGTAATATGCATATGTATACCTGCGGCATGTTGCGGCTGTTAACGGGTGCAGGGAATGTGCACAATCTCTGGCAGAACGTCATCATCATAATGATTATTGTTGAAACATAAAATTTAGATAATCAATAAAATTGCTAGACAACCAAAAAAGATCGGTTACTCGCCTGATTTTTAGCCGGAACTTTTCATTTTGTTCCCTCGATCTCTTGTTTTAAGGCTTATTTTGCCACCGCTTAATACTTTGGTGTAATACCAAAGCTGTATCATATGTCAACGGTGCCGTAACCAGCGTTTAAAGCCTTCAAAATAGTGTTCCGCGTTTTTCTATGCCTGAAATATTCTCAAACCTAATATCCATGACACGAAACTAACAAGTTCCCGTTATAACATCAGAGAATTTAGAGTGCAACCATTAGTGTTTTATTGCTTTTCGTTTGTTTCGGGGTTTGCGGGAGCGTTGGGGTCGGGTGGGTTTATGGGTTTCCCAGCATTTTTTGCAGAAGACGGTTTTGTCAGCTTTGGGCTGGAAGGGCACTTCGCATTCGGTGCCGCATTCGTTGCATACCGCATTGAAGGTTGGTTTTGCATGAAAGGGTTTGAACAGCTGGTAGTTTTTAAGTCGCGGCCAGCCGGTTTTGGCATAGCGGAGCATTTCAGGATTGTCTTTGAGCCAGCGCATCATGTGGAAAAAGTTTTTACCTCTTTTTTCATCCCGCTCTGCAAGAGGTTCGTAGCCTAAGTTGCGGATTTCGTCGAGATAAGCGATTTCGACGAGCCGTTGTGTTTCTCCCTCGACGTGAACGCGTTTGATGCGGTTTTCGCCGTAGACCTTCTGTAGTTCTTCTGCGGCAACATCAAAGATACAACCTTGGCATATGTGGATGTCTTCGTCGGGTTTTGGACTGAATTTGGAAACAAGTCTTGATACAACACGCGAGGATTCTTGTAGGTATTCTTTTTCGCGGAAAATATCTTGGTAGAATCTTACGTCGATTAAATCATATTTGAATTCGCCTGTTTCTTCCCGGTAGGCGCCGACCACAACTCCGAAAAGCAAGTCGCCACTGCCGGCGTCGTCAACGATAAGGGTCAACTGGAAACCTCACTCTCTTTTTCTTCAGTCAAATAGGATAGTGTCATATAAAAATTGATGGGCTCAATCCGGCATAAAAATCGGTTTGAACCTTGCCGTAAGGAATAGAAAAAAGAATAATTCTATATTTATATTATAATTACATGCCTGATTTTAGCCGGCGGTAAGTTGTGTAATCCACGTATTCCACAAATGGGTTTTCGGCGAGGAATCGGACGTTGATTTTTTGGCGGTTACGCTTATCGGGCAACTGGCTGGTGGTGCGTAGAAGGTAACTGTCACTGCCTGCACCTGAACCGTAACTGGTGACCAAGATGCGGTCGTCGGGTTTAGCTATGTCCAAGACTGCGGCTAAGCCGATTAGAGAAGCACCGCTGTAGGTGTTGCCGAATTTGGTCATTTGGATAGCGGGCATGAACTGTTCTTCTTTAAAGCCCAGTTCCTTGGCGATACGCACTGGGAAGCTGGGGTTGGGTTGGTGGGGCACAAAATAGTTGAGATCTGAGGCTTTGAGGTTGTTTTGCTCCATGAGTTTGGAGGCGGCGTTGCGGACGTGTTTGTGGTATGCGGGGTCGCCTGTGAATCTGCCGCCGTGCATAGGATATGGTTCGCCATCACGGCGCCAAAAGTCTGGTGTATCTGAGGTGCAACTGTACCATGCTTCAACTTCGGCGATGACATCTTTTTTGCCAAAGATGTAGGCGGCGCCGCCGTAGCCGACAAAAGCGTCAAGTTCACCTCCGGGGTATCCACGGGGTGCGGCTTGGCTGTTGTCTGTGCCGATAACCATGGCGTAATCTATACCTGATTTGGGGTAGCTGACTAGTGCACAGGCGTCTTTGAACATACTTGAGGCTGCTTTGCAGGCAAACTCTGTGTCTATGGCATCTATTGCTTGTACGTCACCGTCTTCTTTGCCAAGTTTGAGGACCTGTGCGACTTTTGCGGCAATTGGTTTGACTGCATAGGGGTTGGATTCGGAGCCTGCATAGACTTTCCCAATCAATGTGCTGTCGAGGCCTGTGTGGATGAGCGCCAGTTTTCCAGCTTCAACTGCGGCGGTGACGGAGTCTTCGTCGATGAAGGGTACTGCTCGTTCTAAATCTTCTTCTTTTATGCGAAACCTCGACGAATAGACCCCGTAGCCTACAATGCCGGGTAACTCGGAGTCTTTGTTGGGTTGAATTATTTTGTATTCTTGGTGGGGGTAGTATTCGTCGGCTAGGGTGAACGTTAAGGAAATTGTGGGCACAATGTCGCTTTTGCCTACTGTGTAGCGTCTGCGGAAGCGGGGGATGACCCCTCTGCCTTCTAAGCTGGTTAAGTCGAGGTTTTCGCCGTCGCCAATGAGTTGGTCGGTTAGTCTGGCGGGGACGCGGATTTTGCCGTTGTGGAATGATACGATGCCGTAGACATAGCTGGAGAGTTTGGTGAATTTGTTTGTGGGTTCGTTTATGTAGGTGCAGAGTTCAAGGGTGCCTTTGTCGTAGAAGAGATCGATGCTGTCCATTTTGCCATAGCTTTTACGACCGCAGTTGCTACAGTAATCGCGGACCTCAAAGTATTCTTTGCCGCAACAATGGCATCTGCAGGCTCTTAATCTGTCACCTAAGTATGATACACGTCGCTCTATGGGTTCGCTACTCATTGGGTTTTCTCTCCTAAAATTGTCACATATGCTTTAGTTCCAAACCCCTCATACTCTACAGTTGCGGCGTTTTGGAGACCGTTTGGAACATTGATTTGCCGCTCGCCTGCTTCGCCTCGGAGCTGGCGGTAAACCTCAAAAAACTGTGCCCCGCCGGTTGCGCCCAAGGGGTTGCCGTCGGCTTTTAACCCGCCATTAGTGTTCACATAGACTGGTTTGCCGCCTAACTCATAGCTAAGTTGTCCGTTTTGGCTACTTTCGTAAATGCTTTTCCATGCAGAGCCGGGTGCGGCGAAGCCGAGGTCTTCGAGGCTGACCATCTCCATCATGGTGGATTGGTCGTTAACTTCAATGAGTTGTAAATCTGATGCTGAAAGCTTGGCGGTTTGGCATGCGCTTTTCATTGCAAGTTCCGCCGCAATGAAGCGTGCGAGGTCTTCGCGGGTGGGGTAGTTGAGATAATCAGTTGCTGAACCAACCGCCAAGACAAAGACCGGTCGGTTGGTCATTTTGTTGGCAACTGCTTCGCTGGTGAGGATTAACGCGGTGGCGCCATCTGAGATTGGGGCGAAATCGTAGAGTCCCAGCGGTTTATGTGCGGCTCTGCGGGCGTTCAGCACCTGGTCGATGGTGATTTTACGCTGGAATTGTGCATACTTGTTTTTGGCGCCGTTGGCGTGATTTTTAACTGACACCTGTGCAAGGGCAATTTCTAATTGTTCTTGATCTTTGCCGGTTATGCCGTACTTTTTGATGTAGGCTCGGAGCATAAGTTCATGATTGGATTCGGGAGTTCCACCTGCAAAGTAGCTCCATGGATCGTCAAGTAACATAAGGTCATCGCGGATTTTATCCCAGCGGTCCGTCATCTTTTCGATGCCTCCCACCAGCACCGTATTGTAGACCCCTGCTTGGATTGCGTGACAGGCTGCCAACAATGCGGCACTGAAACTGCGGGTGACCTCCATGGGCACATGCAGTTCAGTGAGCTCTGAGAGAAATCCCTCTTCGAGTCCTAACTTGTTGGTTATAGGTAAAAAACAGTCGGACATGTAACAGGCTTCAAGATTTTTGCGTTCCATGTTACATTCCATAGATGCAGCAAGCCAAGCTTCCTCTATGAGCTTTTCAGGCTCTTTGCCGTAATGCTCGCCAAACTTGGTTCTGCCGACAGCAACGATGGCTGGGCGATTTTGCATTATGTCCACTCCTCTTAATTAGCCTTAAAGGTCCTTTAAGAAGACTATTAAGTGTTTGCCATAATCAATCAAGTTGGGTAATACCTAAATGTGATGGAACAGAATACCACATAATAAAAGAGAACATGGGGGAACGCAAAGGGCATGTTAGAAACAATCAAAAAACGATTCAACGACTACTTCCACAGCTGTGAATACATAAAAGAATGCGACAAAGTTACACCTCAATGCAGCGAGGGCGGAAACAGCTACTGCGGCCTATACAAAAAACGCCTCCAAAACAAAAACAGAAACTAAGACCGGCTAAACATTTTCCTTCTCAGCTATCTGACGCTTCAACACCGCAGTTAAATTCTGCAACTTCAAACTTAACTCAACTGGGTAAAGCGAAGAATTTACCAGCACCTTATATTTCTGTGGCAACTGTGATAAATTTTTAGCGGCCAAAACCCGAATCTCCTCCAGAGACGGTAACTTGTACATTAATTTCCCCCCATCCATGACTTTAATAAGCATAGCCTCCCCATCTGCAGGCTCATCTGAGAGAGTAATCACGTCTTTTTCAAAGAACCCCTCACCATTTCGGAAGCGATAAACCTGTTTCCGCCCCGGTAGAGTGTTTTTATCTCTACTGAGCTTCATTATAGGAGAGAAACGGCCGTCTACATTTTGGGTTTCACAGAGTTTATAGATGACATCGAGGTAGGGCCGATCGGAACTAGTCCCCATTTTGGTACCCACACCAAACGAATCAATCGGCGAATTTTTCTCTAAAAGCTCAGTAACTCTGTATTCATCAAGATCGCCACTGGCAAAGATTTTGACATACTGCAACCCATGCCCATCCAAAATCTCGCGGATTTTTCGGCTCGCCTCAGCCAAATCACCGCTATCCAGCCTTACCCCACCCAAACAAAAACCCTTCGCCGCCAGCTCTTTAGCGACTATCGCTGCTTTTTCTACCCCTGCAGTATCATCATAGGTGTCAATGAGCAGAATTGATTTGTCGGGAAAAGTTTTAGAGAAGGCCCGAAAAGCATCAATTTCTTTTGGATAGGACATGATGAAACTGTGAGCCATAGTGCCAAACACAGGGATACCATAAATCATACCGGCAAGGACATTGCTGGTTCCTTGACAGCCCGCGATGTAGCTGGAGCGGGCAACTTTCATACCTGCATCGATACCTGGTTCTCTTCGCAAACCAAATTCAACGACCCCCCTGCCCTGTGCAGCCTCCACGACACGACTGGCCTTGGTGGCAATCATCGTCTGCAGGTTGATGCTGTTTAACAGAAAAGTTTCAATGAGCTGAGCCTCGATAATAGGTGCAGTTATACGGAGAAGTGGCTCATTGGGAAACGCAATAGTGCCTTCAGGAACGGCCCACACTTCGCCGGTGAACCTAAATTTTCTGAGGTAATCTATAAAGTCTGCTTGGAACCCATGCTTTTTTAAATAAAAAAGTTGTACATCGGTAAATTTGATGGATTGCAGATAATTTAGGGTCTCTTCTAGACCGGCAAAGAGAAAATAGCTTCTGTTTTCGGGCAGGCGACGAATGAAGAGATCAAAGGTAGCGGGTTCAAAGTTGTCGTTATCGTAGTAGGCAGCACACATGGCGAGTTCATAATAATCGGTGAAGAGACTCATGTTCTCCTCTTTTAGGTGGCCCAGAAAAGTTTTCATGTCTAAGTAGGGGGGGTTGCGTTGATTTAATACTTTCTAGTTTTGTGCTTTGGATATTTTTTGATATTTTTGGTATTCTATGGGTCTGGTTTAGCAAGCAACTTGGTTTTGGTTTAGTCAATGTTTGTTGATGAACGTTTCAATGCTTAAAAGGAGGTTTGATTGGATGTTCTGTGATCTGTTGTGTGTCCGCTTTGTTGGTTTGTTTAGGTGTGTTCTATGCGTAAACTTAAAAGCAAGTTATCCCCACCCTTAATGCGTGAATTTGATGCCGCTGATGTATCCTGTTAAGCACGTATTTCGTAACTGGAAACTCTTCACCGCTCTCTTAATCGGCATAACCTTGGCAGCAACGTTTTTTGCCGGTATATGGGTAAAATCGGATGTGGCTGCCGAGCAGGCACTTGATAAGCAGCTTTCGTCCCTCAGGGCGGACATGTCGTTTTCGTCTCAGATCAACCAGACAAATGCGCCGTTGGTTGTAAGAGACATAAGCGGAATCTCTGGCGTCAAATCTGTTGATATGGTATCTAGATTTTTTACGCCTCTAGGGTTTCCCTCCAATAACTATACCTCTTTTGTATTTGTGCCGGTTGTAAGTTTTCCTAACACCTCTCGAATTTATGATGAATGGCTAAACAAACCCAGTGGCAGTATACCTGAAAACTATACCTACATCATCGCTGGTACCCAGCTCGCGGATCTAGTTTCTGTCGGCGATATAATCACGACTCAGATCGTTTTTCAACAACCGAAATACTACAATTCATCCACGTTTGATGTTAACTTGACGGTAGCTGGATTTGCAGACTTAACCGATGATGGTTATGCCTACAGTACTGGTAATTTCCGCATTTTCTCTTATAGCGGCTCTAGCGGTTATCGGGGTGACCTGCTGATTATTGACTGGGACAACACACTTATGAAATTGTGGAGCGCCACATTGGACGGCGCTGTTGACATGACATATGTCATCGACACCAATCGTCAAGATATCATCAATCCCTATGATATTGATGCATCAACCACTAAAGCATTTCAGATATCTAATAATATTCAAAATCGTATCCTTGGTAACTACCTTTCATATGGTTATGTCGACAACATGTTGTACTATGCACTCAATGCCTACAGCAGTAGCTACCAAAATATGTTCTTTAGCTTTATCCTAGTTTCTATTCCTATTATTTTCGTCGCTTGGTATTTGGGCTATACCGTTTCTGATGTGTCTTTTAACATCCGCAGACGGGAAATTGGTCTTCTCTCAACCAAGGGGCTCTCAAGTGGACAAATCCAGCGGATGTTTCTAACAGAAGCCTTGGTGATAGGTGTAATCGGCGGCTTATTAGGTATAGTCGGAGGTTTAATCTTAAACCAGTATTACGTTGGCACAGTTAACGTACACAGTCTTTTTAGTTCAGGAATCCTAAAACCCATCGTAGCAGTAGCTACCCTTATCTTTGCCGTTATCTTGGCAGTTGTCGCGGTGTTTTGGTCAGCCCGCAAAGCCTCAAAAATAGCTGCCGTTGATGCACTTCGCAATTATATACCTCCAGCCAAGCAGTCACGCAAAATATTTCCTCTAATTGCCCTCATCTTGGGCGGCTACAAGATCGTTATATTCGTCTTAGGTGTAAACATAACGTATCTACTTGGCCAAGGAACTGCCTTATACGGAAATATATTCTTCTCTGTTCTCTCAGGCGGGGTAATTTTATTTGATTCTCTCCTGACTTTTATTGGTCCCCTGTTGTTCTTCTGGGGCTTCACAAAACTCCTTATTTGTGACTCAACTAAATTCCAAGTCATAGCAACAAAAATTTCCTCAGTTATGGGCGAACTGGGTGCTTTAGCCGCAAAAAACGTAAGAAGAAACCCCGGGCGGTTGGCATCTATAGCCTTTTTGATTGCCCTAATTATTGGTCTTAGCGTCCAAGTCACTGGGCAAATAGCTAGCCAAGAAGACTATATTGTACGCGAAGTCCGCACCAGCACTGGCGCTGATATAACTGTGAATGTGGTTAACGCTTCCAGAGGCCAAGAAATCCTCAATAATATCACTCAAAATGTTCCAGGTATACGTAACGCAAGTATAGAACAAATGCTTTCGGCCAGGTCAATAAGCGGCAGAAACGGCTACATGAGTGTAAAAACTATAGATCCCACTGTGTGGCCGGTTTCTGCTTACTCTGAAGACAGCTGGTTCAGCGGAAGTCTCAGTGTAAATCAAATGCTAAATGAATTCAAAGCAAACAACAACACCATCATTCTTGATAGAAGTGTCGCTGCTCAACTTGACCTCAAACTCTACGATGAAATTGCAGTGGATTTCGAGTCATGTGCACGGCAGCTAAGAATTGTTGGATTTTTCGGTCCTGAGCCCTCAGACACCAACAATGACCTTGGTTTTAACCCCTGGATCTCCTCGCGCTTCTATTCGTTTGTGCCAAGAAATCTATTTAACATGACTGCAGGTAGCGATATCTATAGCTTAGAATACTGGAACACCTACATCCGAATCAGCCTCAACCCTGGAGTCAATGGCACAGACGTCGCAAACCAAATCCGGGATCTAAAATTAGACGTGTATGATGTTGAATCTTTTGATGAGCAGTGGCAACGCTCAGTTGAAATGGAAAACCTCACAACCTACAGCGCCCTTCAAATTCTAAGTATGCAGAATTTTGGCCTCATATTTGCAGTGCTTTCTGCTTCAGTCGGCACCGCTTTGATAGCCATAGTCAGCTTAAAAGAGCGTAGTCGTGAAGCCACTTTGATGAGCGTGAGAGGCTTATCATATCGACAACTCGTATGGATGTTTCTAACAGAAAGTATCGCGGTCATAACGTTTGCAGTAATCTTGGGTGTAGTAATCGGAACAATTGTCGCATACGGCAATATAACCGCAGGCAACGCATACATCAGCCAATACAACCTTGTAACCCAGCGCCTAGTTTTCCCAGCCAATGCTTTACCTGTAATAGGAACCTATGTTGGTCTCATATATGCGTCCACAATAGGTGCGGTCCTGGTTATGACCAGTCAGTATGTCACTAAACTAGAAAAGATGGTTAGAACAAAATGAGCAACAAGATGAGCGGACTAAACGTAAAAGTAAGAGATCTGGTAAAAATCCACCACACTGGAAAAATTGAAGTGCAAGCCCTAAGAGGTCTAAACCTTGACATATCCTCAGGAGAACTCGTTTCCATCATCGGTCCCAGTGGCAGTGGTAAATCTACCCTTTTAAACATCATTGGTGGACTTGACAAAGCAACTGCTGGTATCGTAACGGTTGGTGAAAAAGCGGTCACCTCTCTTTCTGTGCGTCAATTAGTCGATTATAGGCGTAAAATGGTTGGTCATATATTCCAAAACCTTAACCTAATTCCAACTCTCACTGCTCAGGAAAATATTGAATTTTCTATGGTTGCTTCAGGTGTTAAACGGAATGTGCGCAAACAGCGTGTACAAGAACTGTTAAATGTTGTTGGTTTAGACGCTCGTGCTCATCATAAACCTGAGGAGCTCAGCGGTGGTGAGCAACAGCGTATAGCCATAGCTTCTGCGCTTGCTAATGATGCTCCGATTCTCTTAGCTGATGAGCCTACTGGTGAATTAGATACTGCTAATGCTCGTCTCATTGCAGAGCATCTTGTTAGAATTAATCGGGAACTCGGCAAAACCATTATCATGGTTACTCACGATCCCAGTGTTGCTCGCGTTTCTACACGGATTCTGCGTATTGAAGACGGTGTCATAAAAACTGCTTTGGCCCCCTCAGAGGCTATTGGGCAAGAAAAGGCCGTTTCCTATGTGGATCAGATTAAGGCCCGTATTATGGAAATTAACACGCAGATAACCCAGCTGGACAGTGATTTTCGTACCGAAAAAATTGATGGCGACGAATATGTGCAGAAGCGTTTAAGCCTCAAACAGATACGGGATAGTCTCAAAGAAGAATGTAGTCGTATGGGCGTCATACCCCCATAGTACCCTTTTTAGTCTCGATAAACCCCAAGCGTGCTACTGCTTGTTTTCTTGGTTATCCACGATATTATCCCAAGTTTTTCTTTTCACAAAGATAACTGAGGTGACTCCGGTGATGAGTGTTGAGACGACTAAAATAAGGTTGGCTAATGTTATCCATTCCGGTACCTGAATCATGGCGGCACAGACCGCAGTAAACAAGTACAGCGCGAAGATTCCTGTTATGATTTGTGCGGCAGTGATGAGTTTTCTAATACGAAAGGCTCCGGTTTTTATCCGGTTAAGCATTGCCTCTATATGCTTGGAGACATCGGGCAGGTCATCAAGCAACAATGTTAAGCCGCCCAGCAGAAGAAATCTGCCTGCATTCACCGACACTGCGGTATTGTTAACTAAAAAAATCGTAACTAGAGATGCAGACGTGAAAAGGGTGATGTAGCTGGCGGCAACTATCAAGACAAGTATGCCATAGAAATAGTGATGGAAAAGAAATCTGCCTGTATGCAGTTTTCTGCCCAAGAGTGCACTTGGGAAAATGTTTAGGGCCGCTGCGGCGCTGACGACCCAAAATACGGTGCTGTCAAAGAGGTAAGGACTGAAGGGTTTCCAGCCGGGATAAATCCAGTAGATGCTCGACAAAATGTTGACTGCACAGGCTATGGTTAAAAGTGCATTGAAAATCAGGGTTAAACTGAAGATTTTCCTGCAGATTATCCAAGCGCGGCTCATGCATTGTCCTCGTCAGACCTAAAAATTAGTACAGATTGTGATATGAACATTATGCAGACCCGTGGATTTGATGGGAAAAATAATTTTAAAGCGACTTGAAACTAAACCCAAATAAACCTGTCTCTTTCCTATAGGTTTTGGACAATGAGGATATCGAGGTACGCTGAGGCCAAAGGCGGGGAAATTTAAGCTGGAGGCTTGTGAGTGCTTTTTCCGCTACCGAGTCCACTTCGATTTATGCTTCCAAACATCATTTAGCGACTGTGACAGCAAGGGTTTTATCAATCATAGACAAATAGAACCGTCTTAGCGCATACTTGGGGGCATAGTGATTTCAGATACTGTCTGGTTTACCGTTAAAGAACAACGGTGGAAAATCGGGTTCTTTGGAAGGTTTTCTTGGACCGGAAAAGAACAACTTTGGGATTCAGACAACTGCACTATCAGTATTACAAGAACTATAAAAGACAAATGCTTAATTGTAGTTCGGAGCAACCAAACCAAATACAGCGACTACATGCAAAAAAACGTAATGATTCGCTACATGCTTGGCTTTGAAATTTCAACAGTTCCTTTAGAACCCCGGACTGAGACCTATACCGCCCGAAATAATATTCCCAAAAAAAGAAAGGGCCCAAAAAAACGGTGGGTTCTACAGCTTGACGATAAACATTGGATTTGGGAGTGGGCCCCGAAAGGAAAAGATATCAAAAACTCAACAATCTATCGATTGTACCGTGAAATAGTTACTGAATTAGAGCACCATTCTATACTCCCAAACAATATCCTCAAGGCACAAATTGAGGGCCAATCTGAAGAGCTGATACCTATTATATATCAGCCCAGCATTGATGCAATAAAAAACTTTGTACGGGAGGTTCACTGCGCCAAAGAGCCCCAAAACCCAGACGGCTCCTACACGATGGAAGTTTCCCTTCTCTTCAACAATGAACAACTCCGCCAGCACGGCATCTTGAATACCCTCTACGAATGCATCCGCCGCCTCATCTACGGCAGAACAATGGACCTTGAATCCTTCAAAATCCACATCGCTAAGAACCCCCAAGACAGCCGTTTCATCTTCGAAGGTATCTACAGTGGCAACAAGGAAATTAACGCTGACTTTATCCACGGAGACAAGGTGCCCCAGCCCCCGCCTAAACGTCCCATAAAGTACTATTTCATGAACCAAAACCATCCCGTTGTGTTCATCAACACATCAAATCATGCAATGGCAGAGCATGACACAAACAACAGACTCTGGAAATGGGAATATGTCCCCTGGCTATCTGATGCTCCAGTAAAACTCGGTTCCATGTCAAGAAAAGAACTTGAAAAAAGCCTCAAAAAACCTTACCCACCGCCCAATCATAGAAGAAATGCAGAAAGCCTCAAGGTGCCTCTACATTAGCGCCCTTTTCATTGACCTATATTGCCCCCGTTAGAAAGTCTGGCGAAAACTTATGTCAGGCGCTCTGAAATCATAGAACCTGCATGAAATCAGGGCATCAAAAGTAACGTCGTCAGTTGTTGTTCTATCTTTAGCGCGTATGATTAGGTACAAATTATGTTAGTGTTTGAGTGTCCTCAAAATTTCTAACTCATCGCTGGTTTGAGTGCAATGTGAATAACACTTAATAAATGCCCTGCAGTTTCCACATAGGAGGCAACAAGAGATTGATTCTCGCTGATATCCTAGAAGTCATTTATGCACCCCATAAAGTATTCAAGCGAATCATCGCAAACCCAAAGTATCTTGGGGTATTCATTATTGCACTTCTCTTTGTAGGCCTGCAAGTAGGCTATTTTTTTAGTCAATTCAGTAAGATCGAGTTTGAACAGACACATCCCAGCGGTTTAATTCCAATATTCACAAACGCCACCAGTTGGATGGCTGCTTCAAACGTGAATTTAACCAACAACTTTGACGATTACTATAACAATACCGTTTTCATATCTCTTTTTGGGCGTCCCCCAAGTGACCCCTTAGGTTACGCTCCGCTTTTTGGAAATTTTAGTCTCCAGCTGGATGCCACAGACGCCCGCTCCCTCTCAGCAACGTTGTTCAACACTACCAATGTGGATTGTGGCGGAGATGGCTTCAAAGACCTATCTATAGCCATAAAGCTGGTTCAGCCTCAATCTGTACCCCAAAACGCCACCTTAACCCTCTACTCACTCACCGACAGCAACTATTTCACCTATGATTTAACAAGCGATTTAGCTACCGCTTCAGCTGTCAACCAATGGGGCAACTTGGTTATCCCAGTGGGGCCTGATGCAAAAGGCTGGAGCGAAACCGGTAACCCCCAGTGGAACAACATAACTTCTCTATCGTTTCAATTTGACTATACAGACAATCAAGACATAACTATCCGTATCGGTGCATTGTTTTTCCGTGGTTTATATCTGACTCCCATAGAATACAACACTGTTGGTGTACTTGTGCCGTTTCTGCAACTGTTTGCTGCACGGTTCGCCGTTACATGGTTGCTCCTAACTTGTCTTATCTACCTGATCTGTAAAGGCCTAAAAAGTGCGGTTCTCTGGAAACCGCTCTGTGTTGCGCTGGGTTTTGCCCTGATGGTGATGGTTATACGGGCGGCAGTCAGCCTAGTTGCAACAGCCGCAATGTCTGTAATCTATTGTCCATTTGATATAACATTCGGCCTCGTTATTGACCCTCTTGTTACACTGTACTATCCTGTAGATGCGATTCCATCACTTCTTCCGCAGTCGCAGGCAAGCGTCGTTGCAATGGATGCATCGCTGGCTGTCTTTAGAGGAATCATCACAGCTATGTTTGTAGCATCCTACGTTTGGCTTGGAGTGTTGGGAACCTTTGCTGTCAAAGAGCTCAAACCCGAATTTTCAACCATAAAATGCTGTATCATTACCGGTGCAAGTGTGGGTATCACACTTCTAGTGCTGTGGTTCATAGGCATCGTGGGTGTTTAACTCTTTTTCTTATCTTTTTTTGATATTTGCCAGTTATTGGGCAAGATTTATATCACACAAAGAAGAAAAAGCGTTAAGTGAACAGCTTAGAAGTGAAGTAAATTGGTTGATATAAAAGATTTAGTTGATGGAATGAAACGGGTTGACGTTGAAGGTAAAATCGTCGATAAAGGTGACCCGCGGGAAGTTAAATCACGATTTAAAGATGAAACTTATCGTATAGTTGACGCCGTCGTTGCAGATGAATCCGGTAGCGTAAAGTTAACGCTGTGGAACGAGCAGATCGAGCAGGTAAACGTAGGCGACAACATTAAAATCGAAAACGGCTACGTAACCAGTTTTAAAGGCGAAACCCAGCTCAACGTCGGTAAATTCGGGAAACTCACTGTTTCCTAAACGCTCACTTTTAGAGCACATTTATTTTCTATTATCCACTAACCAAGTAATTCTGCTGTATGTATGGAAAATGGCTTTCTTTTTAAGAAAGTGGTCATCTCGAACATTTTTATGATTTGTTTTTTTGAAGTGACCGTTTATTTTTGGTGGTTGTGCGGTTTATGTTTGAGATATCTTGGTTTGTGGTTTTGCTGTCTGAGCGACATCTCTATAGCTGATTATCCTCCTACTCAGGGGCATCACATTTTTCCTATAGTCTGTCTCGGACTGGTTTGTATTAGTGGCTTTGTTGGTTGAATTGACGGTTTCGCAGGGTTGTTGGTTTCTTCAAAAGCCACTGCCGTGTTATGCCGAGACGGTTTTAACCTCTTTTTTTGCTCGTCTATGATGCGCCTGAAATTGCGTAGTTTATAGACAAAACTTTTTAATTTAAACGGGGGTCATTGTCGTTTGCAGGGAAGCAGAAAAGTGCAGTTTGAACTTGTTTCACCCTACAAGATTTCTCCGGGGCAGCAGACCGCCATCGACCAGTTAGAGGAGAATTTTAAAACCAAAGACAAGCAGACGCTTCTGGGTATAACTGGTAGCGGTAAAACCTTTGTTATGGCAAACATTATTAGCAGGTTACAGAAACCCACGCTGATTTTGGCGCACAACAAAATCCTAGCTGCCCAGCTCTATGGTGAACTCAAAGAACTCTTCCCACACAACCGCGTAGAATTCTTCATATCATTCTACGATTACTACCAGCCTGAATCGTATTTGCCGGCACAGGATATGTATATCGAAAAAGACAGCACCGTTAATGATGAAATCGAAAAAATGCGTATGCATGCTGTCTCAAGTCTTGTCAGCCGAAACGACACAATCATTGTGGCCTCAATTAGTTGCATCTACAGCTTAGGCAACCCTGATGACTTTCGCACCATGGCTATCCAGCTTGAAACCGGCGCCCGCATGAGCCGAACCCAGCTTATCCACTCATTGGTGGATATGCAGTATGAACGCAACGACCAAGTGCTCGAGCCCGGCAGGTTCCGCGTCCGAGGTGACACTGTCGACATAGTGCCATCCTACGAAAACGACATCCTCAGGGTCGAAATAGCTGGTAGTACGATTTCTAAAATCAAAGAAGTCCACCGCATAACAGGCGACGTACAGAACACCCTTGATAGTCTCACACTCTACCCCGCAAGACAATATGTAGTTCCTGAAGAGAAACACGCCTTGGCAATAGAGCACATTCAGCAAGAACTCGAACAACGACTAACGATGTTGCCGCCCCTTGAAGCCCAGCGGCTAAAACAGCGGACAAATTATGATTTGGAGATGATTCGCGAAGTCGGCTTCTGTTCAGGCATGGAGAACTATAGCCGTCACTTCGACGGACGCCGATCAGGCGAACCTCCATTCACATTGATTGATTACTTCCCAAAGGACTTTCTGCTAATCATCGATGAAAGCCACCAAACCATCCCCCAAGCAAGGGGTATGTATAATGGTGATTACAGCCGCAAAAAGAGCCTTGTCGACTTTGGTTTCCGTCTCCCAAGTGCACTAGATAATCGTCCTCTGCAGTTTAATGAGTTCGAGCGCAAAATGGGGCGGGTCCTCTTTGTATCTGCAACCCCTGCCGATTATGAGCTGGGAAAAAGTGGTTTGCCTGTTGAATTAATTACTCGTCCTACCGGATTGTTGGATCCTGAGGTGGAGATGCATTCCATCGAGGGTCAGATGCAGCATTTGATGGCTGAGGCAAAGAAGACAATTGAGCGGGGTGATCGCGTTCTAATAACAACTCTAACTAAGCGTATGGCAGAGGATTTGGCGGATTACCTTGTCAAAGAGGGTTTTCGTGTGCGCTATATGCATAGTGAAATCGAGAGTCTTGATCGCATCGAGTTAGTACGTCAGCTTCGTATTGGTGAATTTGATATACTTGTTGGTATCAATCTGTTGCGTGAGGGTTTAGACATACCTGAAGTTGCAACTATATTCATCCTTGATGCTGACAAAGAGGGTTTTCTCCGTGATGCGCGTAGCCTTATCCAAACCATAGGCCGTGCAGCACGTAACGTTAACGGCAAAGTTATCCTCTACGCCGATATCCAAACCCAAAGCATCAAGCGTGCCATGGAACTCACCTATTACCGTCGTAGCTTCCAGAAACGCTACAACCAGCAGTACGGTATCATACCCAAAACTATCATCAAAGCAGTTACCCTTAAGGAAAGTGTCATCAAAGGCACCAAACACCTCGCCAAATCCGACATACAGCGCCAAATCGTCGAGTTAGATGCCAAAATGCGCGAAGCCGCCGAGAAACTAGAGTTTGAGAAAGCAATCGCGCTCCGGGATGCTCTTGTTGAATTACAGAAGTCACTGGCACATAAGCTGGAAAAAGAAGCTTCTGACCCAGAAATTTAAAAGTTTGCTGCAACAAGATTCTAATCTCACGGGCTAAAACAAGCTAGAATCTGCAAAAATTAAACGGGTAAGGGTCATAGTATGCGTGATAACATTTCAGTTAAGGGTGCAAGGCAGCATAATCTTAAAAATATCGATTTAGAGCTACCTCGCAATAAGCTCATAGTGATTACGGGGTTGTCTGGTTCTGGAAAATCTACTTTGGCGTTTGACACTATCTACGCAGAGGGCCAGCGTCGCTATGTCGAGAGTCTCTCTGCTTACGCACGTCAGTTTCTGGGTTTGATGGATAAACCCGATGTGGATAGCATCGAGGGATTATCGCCTGCTATTTCCATAGAGCAGAAAAGCACAAGCAAAAACCCCCGTAGTACCGTTGGTACAGTCACTGAAATCTATGACTACCTTCGTCTGCTGTTTGCCCGCATAGGCACACATCACTGCCCCAAATGCGGTAGTTCAATTCACCCCCAAAGTCCCGAGAACATCACCAGCCTAATTATGGCTGAAAAAGGCAAAACTCTTGTGTTCCTAGCGCCGGTTATCCGTGGCATGAAGGGCACTCACGAATCAGTATTTGATGATCTCAAAAAAGAAGGCTATACCAAAATCCGCGTAGATCAAAAAATCTACGAAACAGACCATATAAAAGAAGAGGTCAAGTTGGTGCGTTATGAAAAGCACTGGATTGAGGCCGTCATAGATACCGTTGTCATCGAGGATGAAGAACGTAGTCGTATCGCTGAAGCTGTCGAAGGAGCACTTAAAACCGGCAAAGGCACAATGATAATCATTGATGCGACCAACACAGATGCCGGCAAAAAAAAGGAGCTGGAACGCTTTGAGGGTGAAACCATGTACAGTACTTTTGGCGCTTGTCCCAATCACCCCGAAATCGTGTTTGAAAGCCTTGAACCCCGTATGTTTAGTTTTAACTCACCGTTTGGTGCCTGCTCTGTCTGTCACGGCTTAGGTGAAATCACTGAGGTTGCTGCAGACAAAGTTATCCCCAATAAGAACCTCTCCATTATGGACGGCGCCTTAGCCGTCTACAAGAGCACCATGGATCTCAGCTGGCGAGCACAACAACTTACAGCAGTGGGCAAAAAACACGGCTTTGATGTTTTCACACCTATCAAAGATTTTACTGAACAACAACTCCAGATCCTACTCTACGGCGATCGGGAACCCATCAATGGCAACTGGTCCAACGGCGCTAACATGTGGATGAAAGATGGCTGGGAAGGCGTTATTCCGCAGACAATGCGGCTCTACCGCCAAACAGAGAGCGAATGGCGCAAAGAAGACATAGAGAAATTCATGACCAGTCGCACCTGCAACGCGTGTCATGGCAAAAAACTCCAACCCGTCGTGTTGGCCGTACAGATCTTAGATAAGAGCATCATCGACGTCACCGACCTCTCTATAGAGGAATCGGTGGATTTCTTCTATGCTCTGCAACCTAAACTCAATGAAAAAGACCTCTCTATAGCCAAGCAGGTACTAAAAGAAATCAATGAACGATTAGGATTCCTCAAAAACGTCGGGTTAGGCTACCTCTCGCTTTCTCGAGCCGCAAAAACATTATCCGGCGGCGAAGCACAACGCATACGCCTTGCCACACAAATTGGCAGCAACCTCATGGGCGTTCTCTATATCCTCGACGAACCCAGCATCGGTCTGCACCAGCGTGACAACGCCAAACTCATAAGCACCCTAGCCAGACTCCGTGACTTAGGCAACACCCTGATCGTGGTAGAACATGATGAAGACACAATGCGGCATGCCGACTACATCGTGGATATGGGGCCCGGTGCAGGCGTGCATGGCGGCCACATCGTCGCAGAAGGACCACCGGAGCTGGTGATGCAGAACATCCGTAGTCTAACCGGCAAATATCTCTCTGGGGAACTCAAAATCGAAATTCCCAAAGAACGCCGCAAACCCGCCGGCTACATCACTGTGACTGGTGCATGTGAAAACAATCTCAAACAACTCAGTGTAAACCTGCCCTTGGGGGTGCTCTGCGGAGTCACAGGAGTGTCAGGCTCCGGCAAAAGCACTCTGATGAACCTGACCGTTATCCCTGCACTCAAACAGCTGTTTGGAGAACAAGTGGATAAAGTTGGCAAATATGACAACCTCAAAGTTCCCAAAGAAATACGCAACGTTATCGTCATTGACCAAGACCCCATTGGCAGGACACCCCGAAGCAACCCCGCCACCTATACCAAACTCTTCGACGAAATCCGTCGTATATTTGCTACCACTAAAGAAGCCAAAGCTCGTGGCTACAAAGAAGGCCGCTTCAGCTTCAACGTCAAAGGCGGTAGATGTGAAACTTGCCAAGGCGACGGGGTCCTCCGTATTGAGATGAACTTTTTACCTGATGTGTATGTGCAGTGCAGCGAATGCAAGGGTAAACGCTACAACAAAGAAACACTCGATGTACAGTACAAGGGCAAAAACATCGCCGAGGTGCTGGACATGACAGTGGAGGAAGCTGCTAAATTCTTCGAAAACACACCCCAGGTACACCGTAAACTCCAAACCCTTCTCGACGTTGGCTTAGGCTACATCAAACTTGGACAAAGTAGCACACAGCTCAGTGGCGGGGAGAGCCAGCGCATCAAAATCACCCGCGAACTCAGCAAACACAAGTCAGGTCACGTTGTCTATATGCTTGATGAACCCACCACGGGGTTACACTTCGACGACACCAAACGTCTCATCCGTGTTCTTAACCGTCTTGTCGATAACGGTAACACAGTATACATCATCGAACACAACCTCGATGTCATAAAGAGTTGCGATCAACTCATCGATTTGGGTCCAGAGGGCGGTGCCGCAGGCGGACAGCTTTTAGCACAGGGAACACCAGAGGAAGTGGTCTTAAATGAAGCCTCTTATACCGGATTATTTTTGAAAAAATGTTTCTACATCACTTGATGACAAAAAAAGGGCGCTATATGACCAACCAACCTAATCCCAAAGAAAAAAACGGCGATTAACAAGTAGCCAACGGTCGACAACTTCAACGAAGCACGAAATCAATATATGCCCGCTTGCCTTTATATAAACAAAATGAGACGGCGATAATAACGTTGTCGAGGATTCCTTTTACCGCCAGCAGGCTACAACCAACAATTGGTTAACTATAAACCCATAGAAGCAAATGAAGTCTAGACGTATCCGACAATAAACCATTGATAAATTTAACTCAACACCAACCACAAACGATACGTTGCTTATTAAGCTCTGAATAGTCCCTCTACCCATAGAACGGTAATAGCCCTGATGGATTTCAGACCAGCTCGAGCTGTCAACAAACCTACTTAATCTTCCCAAAGCGGTAAAAGGTAATCAACGGAAAATCAATTCAAAAATAAAAAGAGGCTAAAAAGTTGACTACCTATAATAGAATAAAAAAGCCCGGGGAACATCAAATCCAAAAAAAAGAAACAAAACTACTTCTTTTGGAGGAAAATAGATGAAAAATAAAAAAATCATATCTATTATATTAGTACTTGCGTTGGTGCTTACACTTGTGCCTGTGTTTAACATAACTGTGTATGCCCAAATTTCTGGAACTGAGATTGTGCCAATTTCTGAAATTGAGATTGTGCCAATATCTGAAACTGCGACTTATTCTAACCTCTATGCGTCGGTGCAGGGGGAAACGAATGCGGCTGCGGCGTATCGTGCTTTTGCGGATCAAGCTGCTGTGGAGGGATATATGGCGGTATCTCGTTTGTTTGTGGCGACTGCGGATGCGGAGGCTAAGCATGCAGATGATGAGTGGGCTATTTTGCAGCGTATGGGTGCGACTCAGCGTCCTGTAGCGGCAGTGCCGACTGTTGGAACCACAAGGGCAAATCTGTTGGCGGCTTTTGGCGGTGAGACTTATGAGTATACGGTGATGTATCCTGCTTTTCTGGCGGCTGCGCAGGCGGAGGGGAATGCTGATGCGGCGCGTATCTTTAGGTTGGCGATGAGGGCTGAGGAGGTTCATGCGGGTAATTTTGTTGATGTGCTGGTTAATCTGGAAAATGCGAGTTATATCGATGCGACGTATGGTGTAGTGTATCGTTGTGTGGTCTGTGGCGAGGTTGTTACAGTGCTTCCTACGCGGTGTCCTATTTGTGGTGCTTCAGGAGATACTTTTGTGATCTATAGTGCTGACGAAAAAATTACACTAACTGGTTTGAACTGGAATAACGGCAATGGTAATGGTAATGGCGGCGGAATCAATCAGTTCTCAGTTAACGGGGTTACATTGAAGAGTAACAAGAACTATGTCACACCTGCAAACTTTGATGTTACAATAGCTAAAACGTCTTTGGGTAAGAATGATAACACCGAAATATATACGGTGACAGATATAACGGTGACAAGCAACGACGGAACTTTTGTTAAAGTTTATGACATAAAAGTTGCTCTCTACCAAAACGGCACCTGGAAAGGCTACAGTGGATCAATAACTGTCGATAACCCCGGTGGAAACAACAAGAACCAACAAACAGATTTAACAAGAATTTTTTAAAAAATACTGGCGGCTCCCAAGCCGTAATCCATTTTTTTGAAATAAACACAACTGCGATTGAAACTGGTATATAGCTACTTTTTATAGCTCAGTTGCATATGTGGTACGCAAGTCAGCATATATCTAAAAATCCAAAAGAAAACATAATTACATTAGTGTAGCTGGCAAAAATCGACGAAATCAACTCGAAATTAAGGAATAGGTGAACAAAAATAAAGATAACAATTAAAAAATATGTTGCAAAACTACTAATTTGTGTACTATTATTGGAATTGGCGGCCGTTTGTGCTGTTATACCTGTCGAAGCGGCAGATGCGCCTGCATCTTCTGATAACAAAATGATCGCTCTAACCTTTGATGACGGGCCTTCTGCTTACACTACTAGAATTTTGAATACGCTGAGCGAAAATGACTGTAAAGCGACTTTCTTTGTTGCAGGCAACAAGATTAGTTCTTATTCTGACACAATACGGGCGGCGTTTTCTTTAGACTGCGAAATTCTTGGACATTCGTGGAATCATGAACATCTTGAAACCCTCACAGCTGACGAACTTCGCTGGAATTTACAACGTACAAATGATGCGATATATGACCTATTAGGTACTCGTCCTAACATGTATCGTCCTCCGTTTGGGGAGCTTGGCGGCAACATCATAGATGTTTCAAAAGAGATGGGCTTTGCGATTATAATGTGGTCGGTTAACCCTGAAGATTGGTCTCATGAAAATGCGGATATAACCTATGATAGAATTATGAACTCTGTCACTGCCGGCAGTATTATTCTTTGTCACGATATAGTTGGTTCAACAGCAGATGCTATGGAACGTGTTATACCTGAGTTGATTTCAAGAGGGTATACTTTGGTAACTGTTTCAGAACTTTTAGGTGAAACGGAAGCAGGAAAAGTATACAGACAGCAGTTGCAGGGTTTGCCGCCTGTTGATCCTTTTGATCCGGTTACTGGTGTTTATACGGTGCAGTCTGGTGATAGTTTGTGGCGTATTGCGCAAAAGTTTGATGTTACGGTTGATGCGATAAAGGTTCTCA
>JAIRTW010000047.1 GCA_031254875.1 Candidatus Bathycorpusculum termitum | reverse complement strand
CCGTAACTCCGCCGATTTTATCCCATAGAACTTTTTTTAACGCCTCAAAATAATGCTTTCTTACAGTTTAAACCCCTCTAACAACCTCTTTTCATAACCCAAAAACAAACCCTTTAAATACAAATATCCCATATAAATATCCCATATGACACCCCACCAACCACCCCCAAACATACAACAAACCTACCAAAACCTAAAAAAACAAAACCCAACCAAAACCCTCCAACTCAAACACACCAAAACCAACCACTACTACATCCACCAAATAACCAGCCAATACAACAAACAAACCAAAAAAACAACCAAACAATCAACCCACCTAGGCACCATAACCCAAAACGGCACATACAAACCCAAAAAAACAACAACAAAAGAAACCAAACACGAAATCTACGAATACGCCAACGCCACACTCGCCCACACCCTACTCCAAGACATAGAAACCCACCTAAAACAACAAAACACACCCAACTACCAAGACATAATCGCCTACACCATCATACAAACCCTAAAACCCTCCCCCATAAGACTCCTACAAACCAAATGGGAAAAACTCTACACCTCAAAAACAATACAAGCAAACCTAAACGACAAACACATCTCTACACTTTTAAAAGACATAGGCAGAAACATTAGCCACTACTACGATCTATTCCACCAACTCCAAACCACCAACAACCTAATTCTCTACGACCTAACCACCATACTCACCTACTCCAACCACCTAAAACTAGCTGAAAAAGGATACAACCACGAGCATCAATACCAAAACCAAATAGGTGTCATATTGGCTTTTGACTGCCAAACCCACTTGCCCGTAGGTACTGACGTATTTTACGGTTCTATGAAAGACGTAACCACGATAACAGATTTTTTAGAACGACTTCCAAGTGTTAAGAGGCGAAATATTGGGTTTGTATTTGATAGGGGGTTTGTTTCTTTTGAGTTGCTTAAAAAGCTGCGGGAGGAGGCGATTAGTTATTTGGTGCCGTTGCGGAAGAATTCGGTGGTTTTTGATGTTTTGAGTTTGGGGTGGGAGGATTCTTTCATGTATCGGGAGCGTTCGGTTCGGTGGGCTAAGAGTAGTTGTGAGTATGGGTTGTTGTATGTGTTTGAGGATCCTTTGTTGCGTGGTGAGGAGGAGAGTGTGCTTCTTAAGCGTGTGGTTAAGGGTGAGTTAAGTATGGATGAGTTTGAGGTTAAGCGTGAGTTGGCGGGTGTGTTTGCTTTGGTTTCGGATTTGGTGCGTGATCCTTTGGAGGTTTATTTGTTGTATAAGGGTCGGGAGGAGGTTGAGTTGGCGTTTGATGCTTTGAAGAATTCTGTTGGGGGGGATTGTGTGTATTTGCGGGATGTGGAGTCGGTTAGGGGTTTCTTTTTTGTGTGTTTTTTGGTGTTGAGGGTTTATTTTAAGATTTTGAGGAGGCTTCGGGAGGTTGGTTTGTCGGGTAGGGTTTTGGTGGAGGAGGTTTTGTTTGAGTTGTCAAAAATTGAGCGTGTGGTTGAGGCTAAGACTGGTCGTGAATATTATGGGAGTATTCATAAACGATCAAGAGGTATGCTTGAATTATTTACTAAAGAAATACCTATGGGATAAAACGGCGGAGTTACGGAACTATATGAACTATTGCCCGGGGGCTGTCTCACTTGGTACTTTATTGTTTTCCAAAACTTATCAATAAATAGACGCTTCCAACGAACTGTGTCAACATTTCATATCTCAACCAATCAACATCATAAAAACGTCATACAACATGTGCATATTTTAGTTTTGCAAAGTCTATCGGCTATTAGCCAATTACAGCAACAAGATTATTTGTTTAGCTGTGACTAAACTCTATTACAAAAAGAGTTAGCAGAGGGTTAGTTTTTCGTTTTCTATGGTGATTTTGTTGCCTGTTTTTATTTTTGTTGTGTCTATTTTGTCTATGAAGGGGATTTCGCTTATGATGGCGCCTACTGCGACTATGGTTTCGGTTTCCTTATTTATCATGCCTTTGGGAGCTGTTCCGTTTTTTTTCATACGATATAAGGTGTAACTGCCCACAGTACTGCCTTTACCTTGGGGGAATACAAGAATTTTGTCTTTAATGCTTATTCCTTCTAAATCGTGCCCTTTTTCAATTACGGTGCCTGTGTTGGGGTCTACGCCGCCGTAGAAACTTATAGGCATATTGGTTACTAGAGCTTCGCCTTCGGCTCTTCCTTTGTAAATTATTCTTCCATTTAATTGTTCCATTTTCCACTCACCGCTGCATCTATGCATTCTTTCATACTGCCCATTTTGGTTTTCATAAGATTTTGTCTTGAATAAAAACAACCCTTAGCTGAAGTGGTTGCTAGGGCTTTGAATCTGCCTTTTAGAGGCGCTACAGCCATGCAAGTGTCGCATGCAAATTTACCGCCCGCAGCCTCAATAATTGCAGTGTAACCCCGTTTGTCTGATAAATGTTTTATCGCTCGAGATGTTGCTACCCATAGCTCTATACCTTCTTTTACTTTTTTACCTTGAATTAACTCAGCGATTTCTTGAATTTCTTTAATTGAACAATGGGGGCAGCCAACACAGACAAAATCTATATCCTCTGTAATGTCATTTATGTTATCGTAGGCGTTTTTTATGTCCTCTGCTTCAATAGTTATGCTCTCCTTGGGCGGGGTCTGTTGATTTGCACCTGAGGTTATATTTTTTATATAAAATAATGGTTTAGTGCCATAGGTTACTGTTGAGGCGCAAAAACTTTTTAGCTCATCAAGTTGAGCTGTTTTTATACCTGTTAGATATGGGATTTTATTTTCAGCTTTTTTACCTATAGCATAACCTAAAGCTCCCCAGTCAGATAATTTGGACAGCTCTGCTTCAACATGAATATGTACATCTGGGACACGGTTCTCGTCAAGGTGTAGACCGTAACAGGGTGTTTTGCCAACAAAAGCAGCTGCTAAAGCAGATGGCCCTCCCTCACGATTTGTACGTGCCCCTAAAATAGAGTTAGCAAAAGTTACAGCACTGCTCTCAGACCATGCAATGTGCTCACCGTATAGGGGAAGATTTCCTATGAGATAGGGTGTGCAGGTACAGCTAACCAGTATGCCCATACGTTGAAACGCATCAATAACAAGATTCTGCTTATCCGCAAACTCGGGTGTTATACCCAGTTGTTGCCAATTCTCAAGATCCATGCCTGCCGGATTAAGAGTGGTTACAACTCTAACTTTGCCATCTTGGGCAAGGGAATCTAAAAATTCTAAACCCGCATCACCTAAATTATGGTAAGACACTCCTGCAACTTGAACACTGCCCACCGTGATCAAGTTTTTTGCATCAAATATTTCCCCCAGAGCAACAAGAATTTCCATACTCTTACGTACAGCATACCCTTCCTTGCCCTCTAACATCGCTTGTTCTTGCCTAGTTAACTCCATATATGTCACGTCACATGTACTTGTTTAAGTCTATTTTTATATAATCTTCTTTTTTGAAACCTTTGCCCGTAGTCACAATAGGTGTTGTTGCATCCATACCTGCCTTGGCCGTTGTAGCTTTTTTACCCTCTGAGAGATCTCCTGAGGGGTCAAGACTTGAACCTGATTGATTGGACATTACAATTAAATTTTTGTCAGCTTGAAACCGTGTTGCAATGGCCCATTCAACATCATGAGGATCATAAATGTTAATATCCTCATCTACAACAACCGCGTGCTTTAAGGACTTATGACCTTCAAAAGCTGCCAATATCGCCTTCCTACCATCATCGGCATGAGTTTTATGAATTTGCACCACCGCATGTAACCAACTACACCCACCAGGCGTAACATAGACATCTTTACATTGACACACCTTATTTACCTCATTATAAATCGTAGGCTCCTTAGGCATACCCATCAAAAACTTGTGCTCATTCTTCCCCGCTAAAATAGTCTGATAAATAGGATCCTTACGATGAGTTATACATTTAACCTCAATTACCGGCTGCTGACGCACCCTATCCACTACACCTGTCAAATCCAAAAACGGCCCCTCAGTAGCTTTTTCATTAATAATTCTGCCCTCAAAAACAAACTCGGCATCTGCGGGAACTCTAAGATCCACAGTTTTACATTTAACAACATCTGTTTTCTCAAGAACATTAGCCATACCTAACTCATCAACACCCCCCGGAAGAGAAGTAGCTGCTGCAAGAAGAACCGCAGTCGACACACCCACACATATCGCTATATCCAGCTCCCCCCCCGCATTCTTCAATGCACTATCTGTCCCACGATTCTCCACTATACGCGCAACAAAATGATTCCTATCTTTAAACATAAGGCGATGGAAACACATGTTTTGATGACCCGTTTTTGGATCTTTAATTATAGACACCGCTGAGGCTATGTATTTTCCACCATCCTTATCAGTATAGCGCATAATTGGCAGCTTAGATAAGTCAACATCTGCACTTGTATGCACAACTTCTTGACAAACCGCTTTTTCTACCAACTTTGGCTCAACGGGATTCTCAATAGCTAAGGAGAGCTTGGGTAATAACTGCTCTTTTGTTATACCTAGGGAACGACAAATTAACTCTTTAGAAGAAACTAGGCCTGCAACAACAGGAAACACAGACTCTTTAACACTCTCAAAAAAAACCGGCCTCTCACCTAATGCATTAATTATACCTGCCAACTCATACTCCGTGGAAACAGGTTCTGTAATTTTTGCCAACTCGCCACTCTCTTGAAGAGACTCTATGAAACTTCTTAAATCCAATTTCTTTCGCCTTAAAAATAAAAATATCCAGTAACCGTTTATAGCTTTTGGAAAGCCTGACAATTTTCAATTTAAAGAAACAAATTAACTGTGCCTAATAACCTGAGTTTTAGCTCGATTTTATACACTACATTTAAGATTGTTTTAATAACGTTTTTCCATGCTTCCGATTGAGCGTATAAAAATTTTGAGTGCGTAGTGTATAAAGTTTACATTACAATGTTTATTAGCGTAATGAAATGCATTTTT